>CACWOS010000052.1 GCA_902762565.1 uncultured Prevotellaceae bacterium | reverse complement strand
TTCAAATACGGAAGGCTATTATGGCCGTTCTCCTTTTGCCTATAACAAGAGCATCAAGAAAGTAACGATAGGTGAGCAGGTTACTAACCTGAAGCTGTTCTTGTTCTACTACTGTTCGGGTATTGAGGAGGCTACCATAGGCAGCAATGTGACAAATATCGAGCGCTGTGCCTTCGAAGGTGACTCGCTGCTAGCATCTATAGACATTCCTACTGGTGTAACAACACTGAACTCTTATACCTTTAAAAACTGTACCAGTCTGACCCATATCGGTATTCCACATGGAATGACGCAAATTGCCGATGAAGTATTCTATAGTTGCAGTAAACTGCCCTATATCGGTATTCCTGCTACTGTAACCCGCATTGGTAACCGTTCGTTCAATGGATGTGCGTCTTTGAAGAAAATTACGTTTGTCGATGGTACGTCAACATTGTCTCTTGGCTATAAGAGCTATTCTAACAGTGGGGGCAGTGGCTTATTTGCTGACTGTCCTCTTGAGGAAGTTTATATGGGGCGTACTCTGAATTATGACTACACCTCAAATACAGAATCTTATTACGGCTACTCTCCCTTTGCCAAAAATGCATCTATAAAGAATGTCGTCATTGGCAATCAGGTGAAAAGCCTCAGACTCTTCCTGTTCTACTACTGTCCTAACCTCTCGACGCTTAAAATCGGGCGACTGGTGAATAGCATGGATAAGTGCGTATTTGAAGGATGTTCATCGTTAACACAAATAGTCGTGCCCGATAGCGTGAAGACTATTAGTGCCTATGCTTTCAAAAACTGCACCGGCCTACAAGGTGTTAGTATTCCCAAAAGAGTGACCCGCATCAATACGCAGGCCTTCCAAGGTTGTGCCGCTTTAAAGGTGTTTCTGGCTTACCCCACTGTACCACCGACCCTTGAACAGAACGTCTTCAAGGGTGTTGATCAGGCCAACGCTACCTTATATGTTCAGGAACAGAGCTATGCAGACTATCAGAATGTTGCTCAGTGGAAAGAGTTTGGCAATTTCCATACGATGGCCAATATCCCTGATGATTTCCAACCAGAGGGCGACTGCGACCTCTCTGATATTTCCACGGACAATGCCTATTATGCTGCAACTGCTTATCTCTGCGAACGTACGGTCTTAAGTGGTTCGAAGGTTGATGGTAAGACTGCCGTGAACGACCTTCTGAAACGTTCACATCTGGCTAAGATAGCCTTCCGTGGCCTGTATCTGATGAATGGCCGCTCGGTACCCGCCACAGTACCTTCAGACAACTATCCTACAGTATATGACGATATTGCAAACCATACGGCAGATAACGACTATTATTATCAGGCAGCTCGTGCCCTGCTGTATCTGGAATATGGCGATGGTGTGGCCCCCTTCGACCGTAACCGCTTGGAATTTGCTCCAGAGGAAAGCATTAGCCGTCTGCATGTGTTGAAGGTTCTCATGGAGACTTTTAATATCAAGCCTGATCTTGACAACTCCAACAATCCCTTCCCTGATGATAGTGATGTCGCGACTTTGATGAATGCCAATCCCGTTAAGATGGGATATATCCGCAAGGCAGCGGCACTGGGTATCATTACTAAGCCTTACAATGGCCAGAATACAAAATTCCGCCCCAACGACGACTGCCTGCGTGGCGAGGCGTTCATCATGTTGGCACGCATCATGCAGAAGATAGAGGCAGGAGATATTGACGATCCGAATCCTAGTAGCGCAGATTACTTCGAGCCATTGAATACCACGCTGAAAACTATGGCTATGGGAGTAGGAATGGAAATGGGTAACTTCAGCCACTATGTGAAGACGGGTTTTGCTATCAGCGGCACGTTACCTTTGGCTTTCATACACAGATACAATTCTTATCATACGACGTTACCTGATGTGTTCTTCGGTGCCCGTACGGTGAATGGAGTCGATGAGACCTACCGTCCCTTGGGCGTTGGCTGGAGTCATAATTACGATGCATTTATTACGCTGGTCGGTACAGGTAGTAATGCCCGAGCTATTGTACATTGGGGTAACGGCAGCTTCCATGTTTACAAGTCTAATGGCTCCAAGTTCGTTGCAGAATCTTATGGTGTCTATGACAACTTTACGATGGATGGCTACGAGGCAGTCATCAAGACCAAGAATCAGACGGAATACCGCTTTACGAATCAAGGCGGCACAGGTGCTATGGCGCTCTATCTGGCTTCTGTGACGGATCGTAACGGAAACAAATTGACTATTAGTTACAAGAGTGGGCAGAATGGCACAAAAGTCATCAGCAGTGTGAGCGACGGTCATCGTCAGCTGACGTTCAGCTACCTCAGCGGAACTAATCTGCTGGAGACAGTCACCGACCCCATTTCGCGTCAGATTAAGTTTGGTTATACCTATAATGGAAAGACAGACGAATATATGCTGACCAGCTTTACTGATGCTAAGGGGCAGACCACACATTATATTTATGGCGATGAGGGGAAAGTCAGTTCCTCACGCCTGTTGAAGAGAATTCAGTTGCCGAAGGGTAATTACGTGGAGAATGAGTACGACCAAAACCGCCGCCTTCAGAAGACAGTAACGGGGCTGAGCGGTGTTCCTCAGACTCAAACTAGCGTCAGTGTCTCTGCGCAGTATGGTTCTGCGGTTAGCACAACGTCACAAATGACGGTGCAGCGTGATGGCAACACGGCTAACTTTAACTATACTTTCAATGGTAACAACGTTGTGACCCAAGCTACGGGTGAAGAAGGCCTGAACTTTACGGCCAGCTACAATGACAACAGCACACAGCCCCAATTGCCTGTTGCTATGCAGACCAACAATACGGATATCAACGATATTCAGTATGACGCTCGTGGCAACGTGACTTCTGTTAAGGTTCGCGCCCTTGATGGTTCTCGTACACAAAACTATCAGATGACCTACGACGGTCAGAACAATCTGACCAGCAGCACTGATGCTATGGGCAATACAATCTATTACAGCTACGACAGTCGTGGTAATCTGACGAAGGTCGAGGCTCCTGAGAATGTCAGCATGCAGTCCGAAGTGAACAGCAAGGGACTAGTGACCAAGGTTACTAATCCGATGGGTGTAGAGACAGAAGTGGAGTATAATAGTTATGGCAACATTACCAGTACCATCCTGACGGCCTTGAATTTGAAGAGTACGATGGAGTATGATGCTGTCAGCCGCATGACGGCCTCTTATGATGCATTGAAGCGTAAGCACACCTTCAGCTACGACGACAACGACAATCTGACGAACGACACAGATGCTTTAGGATACACAACCAAGTATGTTTACGACAAGAATGACAATCTGACAGGCATTACAAATGCCAAGGGTGGTGTCACCACGATGACGTACGACAATACGACGGATTTGCTCCGTTCTGTATCCTTCGGTGGTGCAACCAAGCGCTACGACTATAATAGTGACGGTACGCTGAGTGCCTATACGAAACCCGACGGCACCCGTCTGCAATGTACGTACGACAATTTGGGACGAATCAAGGATGATGGTGTCAATACGTACAACTACGACAGTCACATGCGCTTGTCGTCTGTTTCTAATAGCAAGAGCACACTGACGTTTGGCTACGACGGCTTCAACCGTGTTTCTAAGGTCGATTACAGTGATGGTAGCACCAATACCATCAGGTATGAGTACGACGACAACGGCAATCTTACGGACCTGATCTATCCTGACGGTCACCGTGTCAGCTATACCTACGATGCACTGAACCGTATGACCTCACTGACAGATTGGAATGGCGGCACAATCCGTTATACCTATCGCAAGGACAGCAAGCTTAGCCATATCAGCTATCCTAACGGCATGACGACTGATTATGAATTCGATGCAGTAGGTCGTCTGATTGCCAAGCAGACAAAACTCAGTAACGGTTCGGTGGTGGCAGGATACCAGTTTAAGTTAGATAAGGTTGGCAACATCGTTGAGCAGGATGCCGTAGAACCCTATCAGGCTATAGCCGAACAGACGGCTTCTGTCACCTATCAGTATAACAATGTTAACCGCATCACTATAGCCGATGGTATCAGTTTCTCGTTTGATGATAATGGCAATACCACAAAGAGGGGTGACGAAAGATATTCTTGGGATGTCAATGACCGCCTGACTCGTGCCGATGGTACCGATATCAGCTACGATCCATTGGGGCATATTCGCAGTTATGGCGATACGCACTACATGGTCAGCCCCTTAGGCAATGGTGATGTGCTGGGCGATTCGCGGACCAATAACAGCTACATCTATGGCAACGGTTTGGAGGCCAAAGTCTCACAGAGCGGCTCCGTCAGCTACTACGTCACGGACGTTCGCGGCTCTGTAGTTGCCATTGTTGACCATTCTGGTAACATCACCCACCGCTACCAGTACGATGATTTCGGACGTGTGGTACAAAGTGAGGAACAAGACTTCAACCCCTTCCGTTATATTGGCAAGTATGGTGTGATGTACAACACCGATACCCACTACTACATGCGAGCCCGTCACTATGATCCCACCATCGGCCGTTTCCTCTCCGAAGACCCCATATGGAGTACTAACCTCTATCCGTATGCTGATAACAACCCGATTATGAGCATTGACCCGGATGGAAATAAACCTCATGATTTTAGTGGTCTTTCTACAGCCAAGATGTGCGAGATGATAACCCATTATTATGGGTATTATAATAGAAGTCTACGGGGCGAGGTGGTTATTAATGAAGAAGAATATATCCAGGCCATGGACGATCTTATAACGATGATTAAATACAGGCCAGATTTTGATCGCAGTATGAGTGAAAAAATATTAGGTGCTATTACTTTGGTGGAGATGCATTCAAAATCGAATAAAATTGTTACACAAAATCTTTCGAATAAAAACTATAATACCACAAAGGCTGTCAGTTACACCAGTAATGAGTCTCAGGCGGAATTGGCTCAAAAGCATAGCGAACAGATGCAACCCATTAAAGCCACTAATGATGATTGGGCTTCGGCCGACGGATATGTGGCGAAAAAAGGTCCCAAAGGCATCTATAGAACTGTAAATGAAGCTGTGGCAGCGCCCATAAAGGCTGTTGGAAAAAAGACCTATAAGGCAGGTAATTGGTATGGTGACAAACAAGTCCAGGCATTGGACTACATGTTCTGATTTCTTGTGTAAGATGATATCATATGCACTCAATTCCTAAATGCTAGAGGGACAGATACTGTCTTAAAAACCAAATTTTGAAGCGTACAAATAGGATATTTTAACTTTATTTATCCATTTGTAACCAAAAACACAAGATACTGGTCCTGTTTCAATGCAAGATTGGAGCAGGACTATTTCTATCTGCTAATATGCTCTCCATCTATCTCGTTGACAGGACTGGCTTACAGCACCACTTATTATGTCCGAGCGTATGCTAAAAGTGCCGTAGGCATTCAATACAGTGAACCCGTATCGTTTACTACAGCCAACGACTGGCCTGGAGGCGGTGATAATGTAACGCCAGGAATTTAATGGGGTTCTGACAATCTATTTTCGAACTACACGCTTCTATAATTCCCATAGTACTCACATAGTGTAGACAGGGTGTAGACAAGCACTTGGCAGGGTGTTCGCAAGATCAAGCAAGCATTTTTACCTTGGCTACACCTTGGGTACACATTGGCTACACCTTGGCTACACCTTGGGTACACATTGGGTAGACCTTGGGTAGAGTATGTGAAAAAGGCCTGCCTTTTATTATTTCACTTGGCAGTTTTCACCGGGTTAAACTGAATTGCTTGTCAATACTATGGGAAGAGAGAGAGTCCGATGTGGCTGACGGTATCAGCGAGATTCTGCATGGCAACCTCTTTGCGCATGGCCTCTTCAAAGGTGATTCCATCAGGGTTAATGCACTCTACTTGGGCGAAGCCTGCCTTTAGGAGTTCTTCTCGGTCGCTGATACGGCCTGCTATCAGACAGACGGGGATGCCAGCTGACTGCGTCAGGATTCCCATTGGTAGTTTGCCCATCAGCGTCTGGCGGTCAGCAGAGCCTTCGCCTGTGATGATGAGGTCGGCATCCTTGATGATTTGGTCGAAGTGGATGGTGTCGAGTAGGAGTTGTATGCCAGGCTTGCAATCTGCATCCAGATATTGCAGGAAGGCATAGCCAAGACCGCCAGCGGCACCTGCACCTGCCATCTCTGAACGGTCATAACCGAAATGTTTGGCAGAGAGTTCTGCAAACTTGCGGGCTCTTTCGTCTAAAGCCAACACGTCCTCTTCTGTCGCTCCTTTTTGCAAAGCAAAAACGTGCGCAGCACCATTTTCGCCACACAGCGGATTCTTAACGTCTGAGGCAATGGTAAATCGGACAGGCTTCAGTTCTTGGATGTCATCCCAGGTTCCATGTTTCGCAAAGCTGTCAATAATTGCTCGTAGCATGCCTATGCCGGCATCACTCGTGGCACTGCCACCAAGTCCTACGATGATGTGCTTGGCACCCTTGCGCACAGCATGGGCCACCAACTGTCCTGTGCCGTACGTCGTGGCTACCAGCGGATTACGTTCCTCCTTTGTCAAAAGTGTCAGTCCGCTTGCTTGGGCCATCTCAATGACTGCTGTGCCTCCATGAAGCAGATACTTCGCCATAATAGGTCGCATCAGCGGGTCTCTCACTGGTATTGCCACTAGTTCGCCACCGATAGCCGCATGGAAAGCATCCATGAACCCCTCGCCACCATCGCTGACTGGTATCTGCACAACTTCTGCATCAGGGCAAGCACTCCTGATGCCCTGCGCTGCTGCCTGATTCGCCTCCTTAGAGGTCAGACAACCCTTAAACGAATCTATCGCTACAACTATTTTCATTTAAAACGCTTTGCAAAGGTAACAAAAGTTTTGGAATTTATCCTATATATTTGATGGTTTAACTCCAGATTCTATGAAAAAACTTATAAATAATTTGGCAGTAATGGAATAAGTATGTAACTTTGCCCCAAACTTTAATTCATGAAGCGTATGAAAGAGAATCGGATTATTGCATCAGCCATTATCGCCGTTGGTATCCTACATAGGGTGAAGCTGATGAAACTTGCAGTTGCTATGTGTTGCGTACTGGCTGTATCAGGGATGACATCGTGTAGCATTGAAAATAATGACAATCCGACACCGACGCCGGAACCTGAATCACAGGCTGAGTATACGATATTGTATTACGGCACAGGTGGTGCCAACCTTGACCAGTTCTTCATACGTAGCATACCACAATTTTGCGAAGCTGATCCCGTTGCTTACAAGCATGTCAACGTGGTGGTGCAGTATAAGTACTCTACGAGCAAGAACATGCAGCAAAACGGAATTCCTTCTGATTTTGCCGATGCTTTTGACAGCAAAACAGTCCGTTTCGCTATAGACCCGTCGACTCCAGGACAGTATGTCAATTCCGACAACTACTATGGTGCCGACAATGCTGATGTCACTTGTCCGGACTCGCTGACCAACTTTATCAATTGGGCAGCAAAGAACTATCCTGCCAAGAAGTATATGCTGATACTCTGCGGTCATGTTCAGGGCTATGTTCCTAACGGCGACCTGCCTGCCACGACTCCCACTCGTGGCTTGTTCCCTGACGATGGTAACAACAACAGGATTTTCAGCGTCCACACTTTGAAGCAGGGGATTGCTTCTGCCAATGTGAAGATCGAGACGCTTTACTTGTGGGCATGCCTGATGAATAACCTGCAATATGCGTTTGAACTGAAAGACGTCTGCAAATATATGATTGCCTCTACCTACAGCATGGTGTCTGCTGGTTGGGCCTACGGCGATCTGGTCTCACTGCTTGCCCGCCAAGATATAGATATCGAACAGAAACTGGCTACCTATTCAAACACGATCAAAGATATCCTGGACAATACGCCAGGGCTTGAAGAGACGATGGGAAGATACAGGGACCAAACCGTCACACGAACAGCCAGTCTCGACCAGTTAGGCGTGATGATGCGTGAGTTTACCGATCGTCTCTGCAATACCTATACCAATGGTACTGAACAACAGAAGCTGCTCATCGACAAATGCACAGCCAGTGCAGTGAAGGTGCAGGAGAATTATCCACACTACGATGCAGCCAAATACATGGAGAGCATCATGAAAGCACTACCCGAGGTCTATAGTACCGAATTCTACAATCAGATGGCTAATGCATTCAACGACTGTCTTGTAGTCCAGAACTACAGTTCCTACCTTGTCAGTCATAATTATCAGGTTGACTACAGTGTGCTGCTGGGTGCTGACAATAGCTATCTCATAGTCAATTGGTACAAAGACCCGCAAACTGGCGACAAGACCCCCCTGCGTGGCAATAGCCTATCATGCTGACGGTACGACAGAGTTCTATCAGCTGGAACCCCTTGAAGACAACTCATCACTCTATCAGATGGTATCGAAAGGCGAAGGAGATCCATGGGGTTCTACATTTGCTGATACTTTCTGCCAGCTGGAGTTTGACCGCATTGTGGGGTGGAGTCGATGGCTCAAGATGAACCATCAACAGCCCAATCTGTTCTGTCCACACGACTTGGACTTCGAACTGCCTGATGGCGATGTATCGGGTAATCCGAACTTATAATTCTCAAGATGTAACTAGAAACGCATTTGCAAATACATTACAGTCTGCACGTAAGACCAATCTTGGTTTCGAAGGTGTTGGCATGTACCGTACTGTTCTCACGCAAGATCAGGTCTCTGTCATAGTAATAGTTGTAGTGTGTACGACGGGCAAAGTAAGAACCGGACAGCGTAACAGACCACTGGCGGGCCAGGTGCATCTCGACGATGGGATTGATCACTAACAGTGCCGCATTGCTATTGTCACCCTGTACGTTCAGGTAGTGCAGGTCTGCAGTGCCGTCGACGTATGGCTGCAGGTCCTTGTCCTCGTAGCCTTTCCAGGTCCAGAGACGGAAATACTTGGCGTTGAGGATGAAGCGTCCATACCTTCCGAATTCGAGCTTTGTGCTGGACTTGATGCTGAATCCGCTGCCCATGTTATAGTCGCGCTCAATGACGTTGAAGTAGTCGCTCTTGGTACCACCCAGCAGAATGCCGCTCACGAAGAAGCGCTGCTCCATCTTTGACAGGTATCCCATTTCTGGCAACGAGAAGATGAAGCCAGGACCGAAACCGGCAGCCTCGCTGATGCGGTAAGGCGTCAGGTCGGAACCGTCTTCGATAGGCTTGGCATCGTAGTAGTTAAAGTGCTGGTAGATACCGAATTCGCCAGCCATATCTTTTTTATCCAGAATAGGTGTACTCCAAAGACGTCCCACGATGTTCAGCGTATTCACCATTGGCTGTCCGCCACCAAAGGCAGCATTCATCTCCAAGTCAAAGAAGTCGTAAGGGGTGGTATGCTTGTCGCCATCTACTGACGTACCGTACGTCAGCGTCATGTTGATATAAGGCGCATGAATGCCACGGAACAAAGCACCGTCGTCGGCCAGATAGCGCCAACCGACAGAGAACGACATGTCGACGGGAGTCTCATTGAAGTCGTGATAGCGATAGTTCCTGCTCTTCACACGCCAGGCATCACCGCTGAAGATACGGTGCAGCCCCTGTATGGGATTGATGATGGCAGCAGCAGCCTCACGCATGAAACGGTTGAAGCCACGGTCTCGGTCATCAAGAATGGTCAGACTCAGGCGATGCGTCATTTCACCGATGGCTATACCGCCACAAGTAGTGGCAATAATATCGTTGATGGCCGGTGGCTCCGTCTCACCCAAGAATTCCCACATCGCCGAACCCAGCAGCGAATAAGGTGCCGACTCCCAGAATGTCAACCCATTGGTGCGGGCGGCATTGAAGTACAGGTTACCATGATAGGGGTGGGCAAACATATTGGTAATGAAGAAGTCGTTATCCCACACCATGCCGTCGGTGAAGTTGTGTTTCAGCGAATTCAGAGTGGTCTGAGCAAAGTCCGAGTTCAATGCCCAGCGGTCGAACAACTGTACACCAATGTTGATGCCCGTCACCTCGGCAAGAGCCTGCCAAGGACGTTTTGGGGTAGGGCGTACCATTGTAGAGTCGGCAAACACCAGTTTCGAACGCTTATCCTCCCATGCGCGCTTCCATGAGTCGTGCTGGTTACGTGGCTGACGGTAGGTCAGACCCAGCTCTACCAACGGACGGTTGCGGTAAGTCTCGTTGCGGTCGTAGTAGCGCGTCAGTCCCCAGCCAACAGAGGCAAAAGCACCGAATTTCTTACTGAACTGGTAGTCGGCATTGATACGGGCCTGCAACGAGTACAGACGTTCGGGTTTGTCGTTGTTGTTTTTTGAGAATGTCTCCACATGATAGTAACCTACATCACCACTCAGGCTCCATTGGGGCGACAGTTGTTTATAAAGACCCAGGCGATAGAATACGGCTCCCGAAAACTTGGAGTCGAGTCCCATGAAGTGCGTACCTACACCCATAATGCTATAGGTGTTCTTGTTGCGGTAGCGCACAGCGATGTTACCCTTGGTAGACGAGCCGCCGTAGAACATGATGTCGATGTCGGTCATCGGGTTGATGTTCACCAGACCTATCTTATGCCCTATGCTGTCGTATGACAGGTTGATGAGTCCCACCTGCCAGCCCTTGGGACGCTTGCGCGCAATGTTGAACACGCCAATCTGCGCACCGTTGAGCGAGTCGGCATAGTTGATGGCTCCCCACTGCACGCCACGTTGCATGGCTGACGAGACATTCAGGATGCCCGACAACTGCACGCCCTTGTCCATGCCGGTCGTGATATTGCTAACGCTACTTAGCTGCAGTCCATTGAACTTCTGGGCCGCTGTGTTGGAGAGACCTGACAACTGTACGCCGTGGCCGCCATCGGCCGCCACCGACGAAATGACGCCAAGCTGCACACTCTTTACCGAGTCCTGCACACTGACGATGCCTACAGGAGAGTTTTGAGCCTGTACGTTTACTACTGCTGTAAAGACAGCTGCAGTAGCTAAAGTTATTATTTTATTCATAAACTATGGAATAAACGATGGGGAGTCCGACCTAAATACTCAATTCATTGAGAACTTTGATAAGTCGCTTGTCAACAGTCTTGTCGGTACGGATACACTCAGAGAATGGCACGAGAATGGCATCATTGTTGCGGATACCTATCATCACGTTACGCTGTCCCTGCTTGATAGCCTCCACGGCTGCCGCACCCATCCAGCTGGCCAGAACGCGGTCGCGGGCTGACGGGCTACCACCACGCTGCAGATGACCAAGAATGGACACACGGACATCAAATTCGGGGAATTCCTTTTTCACACGGTCGGCATAATAAAGAGCGCCACACTTTGGACTCTCCGAGACGATGACGATGCAGGATTTCTTCGACTTGCGGATACCACGCTTCATAAACTCGGCCAACTGGTCTTCGTCAGTCATCTCCTCAGGGATAATGGCAGCCTCTGCACCACAGGCAATGGCTGAGTTCTGTGCCAGGAAGCCGGCATCGCGGCCCATCACTTCGATGAAGAAGATACGTTCGTGCGAATTGGCCGTGTCGCGGATACGGTCCACGCAATCCATGATAGTGTTCAACGTCGTATCATAACCTATGGTGGCGTCGGTGCCATAGACATCGTTGTCGATGGTGCCGGGCAATCCCACCACGGGGAAGTTGAACTCCATACCGAATTTCAGCGCACCCGTCAGTGAACCGTTACCACCAATGACCACCAGTGCGTCGATTTCCTCTTTCTGACAGGTCTCGTAGGCCTTCTGCATACCCTCGAGGGTCATAAAATCCTTGCTGCGGGCTGTCTTCAGGATGGTGCCGCCACGGGTAATGATGCCACTGACATCCTCGGTAGTGAAGGGTTTCACCTCGTCGTGGATTAATCCCTCGTAGCCGCGGTAGATGCCCTTGACGCTGAAACCATTGTAAATACCAGTGCGCGTCATGGCGCGGATGGCTGCATTCATGCCTGGAGCATCGCCGCCCGATGTCAGAATGCCGATAGTTTTAATCTTGCTCATTGTTTTTATGTTTTGTTGTCTGTTATGATTTTTATGGAGTTATCAAATTTATTGAAGATATTAAATACAATACAATCTTTTTCATGTCCCTCTATGATATTTCATTCGATATTCCAACGGTGTCATACCCAAGTGTTCTTTGCAGTATTTGCCAAAGAACGAAGGGTTGGGGAAATTCAAGTCGTGCGAAATTTCCTGCATCGTCATATCCGTGAAGCGCAGACGGCGCTCAATGGCCTTCAATGTATATAGTTGTATATAAATACTCGGTCTGCGGTTCATCACTTCCTTGAGAATTGTAGAGAGATATTTCGGTGTGATGTTCAATTGGTTGGCAAATTCATCCACCCTTCGGATGCGGCCGTCGCTTTCTTCTACTAACCTCATGAAATTGTCGATGATTCGTTTTTTATGAAGGCTTGAATTAGGTTCTTCCTTCTGATCCCGCTCTGTCTCCTGCTCTGCATTATGCCGTATGATGGACAGTAATTCCAGCAGCATGGTGCCTAAGAGCGAACGTACGATATCGGGGGTGAGTACAGATGTGGAGGACTTCATTCTGTCGCACAGTAACTGGAAATAGGTATCACAAAGCTTGATATCGTCGTCGGTGAGATGGACTACAGGATGTAATTTCAGAAGCGACATGTCTGCCACACTGATTTGCCTGTAAATATCGATATTAAAAAGTTCACTGCGTCCAAACCAAATCTGCCGGCAATTAAAATCCGATGACGCCATAAAGTTGTTGGCCGTACTGTGAGCCATATAGAGAAACATGTCGTTCTTTTGTATCTGCACAACATTGCCGTCGTATTCGAACTGTGCCCTGCCTTCAGTACAAAAGAAAATAATGCTATGATCTTGCAAACAAATGACACCCGATGGTACGGTGCCAATATTTTCCATCACAACCAGCTCATCGCTGTCACCTATTCTATAAGTGTCGTCCCCCCTGCGGGGCTTTAAATCCTGTATATCCATGATGCCAACATTTCTGTGATGTTCGTTTTTTTTGTTTCTGAATGCAAAATTAAACATTAATATTCTATTTTTTACTGTCCAATTTGTCGTTATTTCTGATCTGTATAATAAAAACGCCTCAAAAAGACGGAAATCGGTAATATTTCGGTACATTGATTCTCTGACAGCATTTCTTTGATTCTCTAATAGTGTTTCTTTGTTATATCAGAGTTATTTTGTACCTTTGTACCCGAATGGCTTAGGCAAATAAGAAAATAAGACATGGAAGGTTATGGCGTAAAAGAGTATGGACAGGCGGTGAAACGCTATGTGCAGACAATGGACTTGAAGGACGATGAGCAGCTGATAGCTGAATATCGTCGCAGACACAGCAAGGAGGAGTCGTGGCAGGAGATACGTGACGGCATCAAGGAGGTGGGTATCCTGGATATGCAGATATTTATTCTGGGAACGCGTCTGGTGATGATAGTGGAGACGCCACTCAACTTCGACTGGGATTCGGCAATGGCACGATTAGCCACATTGCCTCGCCAACAGGAGTGGGAGGACTATATGGCGATGTTCCAGCAATGTAAGGAGGGTGCCACGAGTGATGAGAAGTGGCAGATGATGGAAAGAATGTTCTATTTATACTGACAATATAGGGTAAGCAGACTTAACCCTTAATGTTTCTAAAATTGTTTGGTGTTGTCAGATGCTTTTTGTATCTTTGCCATAAAATATAGTACAACTAATCAAAACGAACGAATTATGTTATCACAGCAAGACCTGAAGCAGTTGGCTCAGAAGGGTATTTCTGAGGCACAAATCGAGAGACAATTAGGTGAGTTTAAAACTGGTTTCCCATTCCTGAAGTTGGAGGCCGCAGCAGCCATCGGCAAGGGCATCGTAGCTCCATCGGACGCTGAGCGTAAGGCGTATGTCGATGCTTGGCAGCAGTACAAGGCCGAAGGCAAGAAGGTGGTGAAGTTCGTGCCTGCATCGGGTGCCGCCAGCCGTATGTTCAAGGACATGTTTGCCTTTGTGGATGCCGACTATGACGTGCCCACGACGGATTTCGAGAAGAAGTACTTTGACAACATCGAGAAGTTTGCCTTCTACGACGAGTTGGATGCTGCCTGCCAGAAGAATAATGGCAAGGGCATCAAGGCACTCATCGCCGAGGGTAACTACAAGGCCGTTGCTGCCAACATGCTGAAGGCCGAGGGTCTGAACTACGGACAGCTGCCCAAGGGCTTGTTGCTGTTCCATAACTATGCTGAGGGTGCTCGTACGCCGATGGAGGAACACCTCGTTGAGGGTGCTTTGTATGCTGCCTCGAATGGTGAGGCTCACGTGCACTTCACTGTCAGTCACGAACACATGGAGCTCTTTAAGGCTAAGGTGGCTCAGAAGGCTGACCTCTATGCCAAGAAGTATGGCATCAAGTACGATATTTCTTTCTCTGAGCAGAAGCCCTCGACGGATACCATCGCTGCCAATCCTGATGGTACACCGTTCCGCAATTCTGACGGTTCGCTGCTGTTCCGTCCAGGTGGACACGGTGCGCTCATCGAGAACCTGAACGAGATTGAGGCCGATGTCATCTTCGTCAAGAACATCGACAACGTGGTGCCCGATCGTCTGAAGGCCGATACTGTTGAGTGGAAGCAGATCATTGCTGGTGTGCTCGTTACGCTGCAGAAGAAAGCCTTCGGATATCTGAACCTCTTGGATACAGGCAAGTACACGCACGAGCAGATTGAAGAGATGATTCGCTTCGTGCAGCAAGACCTGTGCTGTCGTAAGGCAGACATCAAGGAGTTGGAGGATGCCGACCTCGTCATCTACCTGCGCAAGAAGCTGAACCGTCCTATGCGCGTCTGTGGCGTCGTGAAGAATGTGGGCGAGCCTGGTGGTGGCCCGTTCCTGACCTACAATCAGGATGGTACCGTCAGCTTGCAGATTCTGGAGAGTTCTCAGATTGACAAGTCAAACAAGGAGTATATGGAGATGTTCACGAAGGGCACACACTTCAATCCTGTTGACCTCGTCTGCGCTGTCAAGGACTACAAAGGCAACGCTTTCGACCTGCCTAAGTATGTCGACGTAACCACTGGCTTCATTTCTCAGAAGTCGAAGAGTGGTAAGGAGCTACAGGCACTGGAGTTGCCAGGCTTGTGGAATGGTGCTATGAGCGACTGGTCGACCATCTTCGTCGAGGTGCCCCTGTCTACGTTCAATCCTGTGAAGACTGTCAACGACCTGCTGCGCGACCAGCACCAGTAGGATGAATAATAACCGCAGATTACGCAGATTGCACAGATTATAACTGCGCATAGAAATCTGTATAATCTGCGGAATCTGTGGTTAATTAGATAAAAGAATAATGAACACAAAGACTATTTTAGCTATCGGAATGACTTCCGCTATGATGCTAACATTTAACGCCTGCCAGCAGAGTTCTCGCGAGAATCCTCTGCTGGCAGAGAGTTCTTTACCCTTTGGTGCACCTGACTTCAGCAAGATTCAGGTGGCGGACTATGCACCTGCCTTCATGCAGGCTATGGAAGAGACGAGTCAGAATATTCAGGCCATTGTGGACTGCAAGGACTCTGCCACGTTCGAGAATACCATCCTGCCGTTCGAGGACAGCGGTAAGTCGCTGGCTCGCGTCAGTAGTGTGTTCTTTGCACTGACTGAGGCCGATAAGTCGCCAGAACTCAGCGAGATAGAGAAGACTGTGCAGCCCCTGTTGACTGACCTGCAGAACGAGATTTCATTTAACAAACCTCTGTTCCAGCGCATCAAGACGGTGTACGACAAGCAGCACGATTCGTTGACGGGTGAAGACCAGAAACTGCTGGAGGAAGTATACAAGGGATTCGTGCGCAAGGGTGCCCTTCTGTCTGACGACAAGATGGCTCGCATGAAGGAAATCAATCTGCGCATTTCTGAACTTCAGCAGCAATGGGGCGACCTGCTTCAAGAAGCCACCAACGAGGCCATTGTGTGGGTCGACAAGAAGGAAGACTTGGCTGGTATGAGCGACGCTGATATCGAGCAGTGCAAGAAGGATGCTGAGACGCGTGGCGGCAAGGCACCGTATGCCATTGTCATCATGAACACCACCCAGCAGGCTCCCCTGGCCAGTCTCGACAATCGTGAGTTGCGCAAGCGTGTCTACGAGGCTTCCATTCATCGTGCAGACGGTACCAATCCGAAGTTCAACACCTTCAAGATTGTCAGCGAAATAGCGAAGCTGCGTGCTGAGCAGGCCGAGCTGATGGGCTATCCCTGCTATGCCGCCTACTCGTTGGACAACACGATGGCAAAGACGCCAGACAACGTCAACAACTTCCTGAAGAATCTGGTCAAGGCCTACAAGGCTAAGGCCGATGCTGAGACCAAGGACATCGAGGCCTTTGCACAGAAGTCCGAGGGTCAGGACTTCAAACTGGAACCTTACGACCGCTTCTACTATTCTGCAAAGATGAAGAAGGCCTTGTTGGATATCTCTGACGACGAGGTGAAACCCTATTTCAATGTCGACAGCGTGCTGCTGAATGGTGTGTTCTATGCCGCCAATCGCGTCTATGGACTGACGTTCAAGGAGCGTAAGGACATTCCTACGTACTATCCTGATATGCGCGTGTTCGAGGTCATCGACAAGGACGGCCAGAGCCTCGCACTCTTCTACGGCGACTACTACCGTCGTGCCTCGAAGCGTGGTGGCGCGTGGATGGACAACTTCCAAGAACAGAGCCATCATTGGAATCAGAAGCCCATCGTCTTCAACGTCTGCAACAATGCCAAGGCCCCTGAGGGTAAGCCTTCGCTCATCACTTGGGACGAGGTGACCACTATGTTCCACGAATTTGGCCACGCCTTGCACGGCATGCTCTCGAACTGCAACTACAAGAGCTTGGCAGGTGCCAGCGTCTATCGCGACTTTGTGGAGATGCCGTCGCAGTTCAACGAGTCGTTTGCCTCCATTCCTGAGGTGTTCGACCACTATGCACGCCACTACGAAACCAACGAGCCCATGCCTGCCGAACTGAAGGAGCGCATGCTGAAGAGCATCAACTTCCAGTCGGCCTACGCTTTGGGTGAGAACCTCGCAGCATCCTCGCTCGATATGGCTTGGCACATGCTGGCTTCGAAGGACGTTCCTACGCCTGACAAGTGCGCTGAGTTCGAGACACAAGCCCTGATGCAGTACGGCATTCTCGATGCCCAGATTCCGCCACGCTACATGACCAGCTACTTCAATCACGTTTGGGGTGGGGGCTATGCTGCTGGCTACTACAGCTACTTGTGGACGGAGGTGCTGGCTATCAACGTGGCCGACACGTTTGCCAAGCTGGGTGCCCTGAAGCCAGAGACGGGACAGGCCTTCCGTGACAAGATTCTGAGTCGCGGCAATACGGGCGACCTGATGCAGATGTTCACCGACTTTACAGGCATGACACAGCCCGATGCATCGGCCATTCTGCGTGCTCGCGGATTGTAATAATAGAATAATGTATTATACAAAGCAATAACGACAATGAAGAAGTATCTGATGATGGTAGTGGTCGCACTCATGGCCACAACGGGTGTGAAAGCCCAGAACGAAGAGATGACGTGGTCGTTCATGCCCAAGGTAGGTTGGAATCTGTGCACGTGGGCAGGCGATCCTGATGCAAAATGGATGAGTGGTTATATAGGTGGTTTCGAGGTTGAGTACGGCTTGTCTGACAATGTCGGCCTCGTGGCTGGTCTGAACTATTCGTTGCAGGGCGAAAAGGACGATGAGAATAATACAAAGATTATGTTCGGCTATACCAACGTGCCTCTGTTGGTGCAGTACTATCCCGTGAAGGGACTGGCCCTCAAGGCTGGTGCACAGCTGGGTTTCCTGACCAGCAAGAAGGCGAAGGTGGATGGTGTGAAGATTGACATCGATAGGCTTGAGTCCTTCTATGGTGCGGATGCTGGCTTCCGCAAGTTCGACCTTGCCATTCCTCTGGGCATTTCCTACGAGTATGCCAACTTCGTCATTGATGCCCGCTACAATCTGGGTCTCATCGGCATTGTCAAGGGTTATGACAAGACGATGCGCAACAGCGTCTTCCAGTTCTCCCTTGGCTACAAGATTCCCTTCTCCAACTAACTCTCCATTTCGCACGTAAAGAAAGTGGTGAAGCCCTCGTTTTGAGCCTCACCACTCTTTTTTTTGAATTGCAAAATTGCCGCCGATAGTCACGGGGATTATCAGCGGCAAATGATGAGGGAGAGGGTTTATTTGATGGTTATCCATACGGGCTCACCGCGGTCTTTGGCTTCAACGATCTTCTGTTTTAGGCGGTGGAGCCAGATGCGCGAATCGACGACCTGACCCACGAGCTTGTTCTTGCCAACGAGGATGCAGCCTTCGGTGTCTTCTGAGCAGTTACCTGCGTGGATGCGGATGCCTTCGAATTTCGGAACACCGAGCAGGATGGGAAGCCACTGCTGGAACTTCGGACTCCAAGAGATCACTACGGCGTAGCGGCCTTCGGGGATGGCCGAACGGCCTTTTACCTTGTAGGCACCGTGGGCGTAGTCGCGCCAAGTGGGTTCCAGTGTGTCGCAGATTTGAAGCCCCTTGGTAAGGGGCTGGCCTAAGCCAGGGTTATTCCCATCGGGTTCTTTCGCAATATACAGATGCCCAATTGTATATGTTTTCTTTTTTGCTATGCGTTCTAATATCAGTTCCATAACCGTTACTTTTTCACTTTTCACTTTTCACTTTCTTAAAACTGTCATCTGTCATCTGTAAGAGGTAGCCGCGATGAACCCATTGCGAAAGCATGTTTCGGGTACCACGAGTGTCCATGCCGTTGGCCTGTCGGATGAGGTCTGCATCGTGTACGGTAAACTCGTCGGGCAGCAACTTGAGCAGGTTTCGCGGGCCACGACGGCCTGTCTGCTCGTCGACACTGCGGTTGGCATTCTCGATGGCCTCGCCAAAGAATGTCATCTTGCAGAACAGGTCATATTTCAGGCTCCAGCGGACAAAATCCTCTATCTCCTTCGACCATTTATAGTCGTTGCAGATGTAGAGCACACAAGCCTTCAAATGGGCAATGACATTGGCACGGAACGACAAGTTCTCATAAACCCTCGATTGAGAGAGACGTGCAAACTCGGCACATTCATCCTTCAGCTTTTTTGCCAAGCGGAATGCCTGTGGGCAATCTATCACCCCTGCAGCACGGCAAAGGCGGTCGATGAACGGACGCAGTTCTTCGTCGAAACTTGAATCATACGTACCATAGACAGGCATGTCTGCTCCGATTTCACGCTCAGGGATGGTGCAGAAGTTGATGCGCGATATTGGCCCGTCGGTCAGGACATTGCGGAAATAGCGCTGCCCCTTCTGGATGGTTGTTGCCGCATTCCAATTGAATCGGATGCACACCTTTTCGGTGACCGACTGCGTACCTACACGCGTCTGACCGTAACGGTTGTCTGGGTCGAAGGCCAGACACATAATCTGAAATTGCTGCGAGCCACGAGCCGAACCGCGAAGGGCATCAAACTGGTCTATCTCGTTCATCTTCGTATAGAGGAAATGCTCGTCGGCCTCAGCCATACGCATCACAAAAGCTGGGTTTGTCATATCTGGGTCAACCTCCTGAATAACAAGTCCTTCTGGACGCTGGCGTTTGTCCTTGTTTGAGCCTTTCGAGTTCACCTCTTTCTTCCAGTCGGCCTCGCGCTTCAGGTTCTCTGCATCGCGCTTGCGGATGTCGGCCATGATGTGGTTGATGGGTTGCGAGATACAGTCCTTACCGGCTCCTGTTCCAGCCATCAGCACGTTCATAAACGTAGCCTCGTGCATCACATTGTCGATATACGGAAAGCGTACCTTCCACAGATGTGCGCCCAGCGACGGAAAGATAGCGTGAGCCACAGCAGGCTTATAGACATCAGGAGTTCTTGAAACCAACAACTGAACAACCTTTGGGAGTTTCTTCGGCATCTCGGGCGGCAAGGCCGGCTCACGGTTATTGGTTAACGGTTCATGGTTTTCGTTTTGGTTTTTGTTGACTGCAAACGCGCTGAGCGTGTTGCGCAGGCGCTGCGGAAATCCGTTGAACTCTGACGCCAGCGCACTCTTGATCTTCGCCCGCTTCTCTTCCAACGGGAATCCGTCGTAGCAGGGAATCACCTGGTCGAGCCACTCAAAGTTCCGTCCGCAGATGTGCCTCAGGTCGCACGCCAACTGATAGGTCAGCGTGTCGCGGTCGCCCTGCGTGGGT
>CACWOS010000051.1 GCA_902762565.1 uncultured Prevotellaceae bacterium | reverse complement strand
AGAGTGCGCCTACGGGCGCAACTCTTTAGTTTGAAGTTTGAAAATTAAAGTTTGAAGTTTATGATATGAAAGATTAAACTTTGAAAATTGAAGTTTGAAATTTAAAATTTATGATTTGAAAATTTAGACTATGAAAAAGGAGACTTGGAAGACGGTGATACAGGTGATTGTATCGATACTGACAGCTGCACTGACGGCAATGGGAACGACGAGTTGCATGGGGCAGGGCCCCATCGCACTCTAGCGCGAAGCGAAGCGCTTCGCTAGTGAGGAGTGAGGAGTGAGCAGTGATGAGTGAAAGGGGCATCCTAAGTGGGGTGCTCCTTTGGCATTTTGCTCAGAAAAACAGAAATTTTTTGGTTTTTTGCTTACTTATTATTAACTTTCACCCTTGGTGAATGTAGGCTGCACCTTGGAAATGAAAATAAATACTAATTTATTTTGCATTTCACTCGGTTTGCACTACCTTTGTAGGCGGAATGATACTGAAGAAGCTGTCGATACTGAATTATAAGAACATACGCGAGGCTACCTTGGAGCTGTCGTCTAAGATGAATTGTTTCATCGGACAGAACGGGGTGGGGAAGACTAATGTGCTGGACGCGGTGTATTATCTGTCGTTCTGCCGTTCGGCCACGAACCCTATTGACTCCGCTGTTATCAGACACGACGAGCCGTTCTGCGTGTTAGAGGGCGAATATGCTGAGAACGCTGCGGATGCCGAGACTTCTGAGGTTATTTCCGTGGGCATGAAGCGTGGCACGAAGAAGCATTTCAAGCGTAACAAGAAGGAGTATAAGCGACTGAGTGAACACATCGGATTGATTCCGTTGGTAGTCGTAGCCCCATCGGACACGCTGTTGATAGAGGGCGGCAGCGAGGAACGTCGCCACTTGATGGACATCGTCATTTCGCAGTACGACCGTGGGTATATCGATGCCCTGACGCGTTATAACAATGCCCACCAACAGCGCAATACACTGCTGAAACAAGCAAGCGACAGCCTACAGCCCACAGCCAACGGTCAGCCTTTCGACCCCATGCTCATGGACTTGTGGGAAGAGCAGATGGCAGAGGCTGGCGAACTGCTCTACCAGAAACGTCAGGCGTTTATCGATGAACTGACGCCCGTATTCCAGGAGTATTATCAGCAGATTTCGGAGGGTCGCGAACAGGTGGGACTGCAGTATGTGTCTCATTGTCAGCGCGGTCCGCTTTTGGATGTGATACGTCGTGACCGCATGAAGGATTGTGCCGTAGGCTACTCTCTGCATGGTGTGCATCGCGACGACTTGGTGTTTACATTAGGCGATCATCCCATGCGTCGTGAGGGCTCTCAGGGACAGAACAAGACGTATGTCATTGCCTTGAAGCTGGCTCAGTTCGAATTCCTGAAGCGCACGGCATCGCAAACAACGCCGCTGTTGCTGTTGGACGATATCTTTGACAAGTTGGATTCGCATCGTGTAGAACAGATTGTTCGCTTGGTGTCGAGCGACAACTTCGGACAGATTTTCATTACTGACACCAATCGCGACCACCTAGACCAGATACTGAGCACGTCGGCTCTAGATTATAAGATATTCCACGTAGATAACGGCGAAATCAATGTTTAAGCGCAACGTACAATCGGTCAAGGATATCATCCTGCAAGCTCTACGTGAGCAAGGGCTGGAGACGCCGCTTCACCAGAAACGGTTGGTGGAGGCGTGGCCAGAAGTGGCAGGGCCTGTCATTGCGCGTTATACGCTGAATACATACATCTATAATCAGACGCTATACGTGCGGTTGTCTAGTCCTGCCTTGCGTGCAGACTTGAGCATGCGGCGTCAGGAGCTGACACAGAAGCTGAATGCTTTTGTTGGCGAACAGGTTATTGTGGACATCAAATTCGGATAACTTCGTCCATCTTGATGTCGTGTTCGTCGTAGGGAACTTGGTCGACCAGTTGCCAAGAGAAACACAGTCCAATCTTATATAAATGAGGTACGCGCGAAAGGAAACGGTCGTAATAGCCTTTGCCGCGTCCTAAGCGATGGCCCTCAGCGTCGAAAGCCATACCAGGAACGATAGCCACGTCAATGGTGTCGTAGTCAGTAAACAGTTCGCCTGTGGGTTCCTGAATGCCGAAAGAGCCTGTCTGAAGGTCTTGCGGACCCGTATAGCGACGCAACTCCATATCCGTGTCGTTGATGACGCAAGGCAGCAGTACGGTCTTGCCTTGTGCCACCAGCTTGTCCATCAACGCCTGCGTAGGTACCTCGTCGGATAGGGCGTTGTATAGCATGATGACGTTGGAACTTGCGAGATGTGAGGTAACACAAACCTCACAAGGGGTCTGTCCCCCTGTGAGGTATTGCTGTTTCAACGTCCGAATATGTCGGCGAAGTTCCTGCTTGGTCATTTCTTTTTCTCAGGAGCTTTGGGGAAGGCCTTGTTCTCGCGGAATACTTTCAGCGTTTCGATGATGGCAGGGTCGTCAGCATTCAGATACTTCATCCATGCCTCTTCGCTCATGATGTTATAGATGATGCGGCTGTTGACAAAGCGCTCCAGCAATTTGTATGATTTCTGTATCATCAGATTGCGACGCTTCAGTCCGTTCTTGTCAGCATAGGTGGCAAACTTATCCACCATATTCTGCTTCTGCAGGTATTTGTTCATCTCTTCGACAGAATCGAAACCCTTCAGCGTTTGACGATTGGCATCAGTATATTCGTAGGCGTACTGGATAATCAGTCCTGTCATAGTGGCCTGCTTATAATAAGAGGTCACGTTTGTGGTGTCTTCAGCGATGAAGATGTCTGGCGTGATGCCACCTCCACCAAATACGGGACGTCCGATGGCGGTGTGATACTCCTTGCCCTCATGCTTGATGCTGTCCTGCGAGAAGAATTCTCCGTGCTCATAACGTGTCAGGATGTCTTCCTCGTAGTTCTTGTTGTCGCCTGACGTATAAGGCTTCTGAATGCAGCGTCCTGATGGCGAATAATAGCGGGCAATGGTCAGACGAATCATGGAATGGTCATTGAACTCGATAGGCTGTTGAACCAATCCCTTGCCAAACGAGCGGCGTCCGATGATGGTGCCACGATCGTTGTCTTGGATGGCACCAGCCAAAATCTCTGATGCTGAGGCCGACCCTTCGTCGATGAGCACCACAAGTGGGATGCGCTGATAAGAGCCTCGTCCGTCACTACGATATTCCTGACGTTGCGACTTACGTCCCTGCGTGTACACGATGAGACGGTTCTTGGGCAGGAATTCGTTGGCTATCTGGACGGCCGACTGCAGATAGCCACCAGTGTTACCACGCAGGTCGATAGTCAGATTCTCGAAGTTATCTTGTGACAGCTTAGCCAAAGCGATGAGCAGTTCAGGGTAGGTGTTCTCACCAAAGTTCTTGATGCGGATGTAGCCCGTTTTTTCGTTTAACATATAGGCGGCAGTAACGCTCTTCGTGGGTATTTCGCCACGTGTCACGACGATGTTACGAATCGTCTTCTCGCCATACCGCATGACACCCAGCTTGACCTTTGTGTCTTTCGGCCCCTTCAGCTTGTGCATAGCCACCTCGTTGGTCAGCGTCTTGCCAGTGAATGGCTCGTCGTCAACCTTCACGATCTTGTCGCCAGCCAGCACGCCAGCACGTTCGGCTGGTCCGTTGCCAATGACCTGTTGCACGCGGAGCGTATCCTGACGGATGGTGAACTCAATGCCGACACCAGAGAACGAGCCTTTCAGGTCGTCGTTGGCCATCTGCACGTCTTTGGCTGAAATATAGACGCTGTGAGGGTCGAGCTCTGACAGAATCTGTGGCACGGCTTTCTCCACCAAATCGTTGACGTTGACAGTGTCCACATACTGGTCATCAATGATGTGCAACAGGTTGTTCAGCTTGTTGCTGCTGCTATTGATGATGCTGAGGCGGTTGCCTGAGAAGTGGTTCGCATAAAAGGTGCCAATAAGAATGCCAATCACCACACATACAGCCATGATGATGGGCATATATCGGTTATTCTTTTTCTGATCCATTGCGCTATTCTCCTAAATATACAACTTCGATTCCTGCGCGTTCCAATAGGTCTACACCGTCTGTCAGACGATATTTCTCGCCGTACACAACGCGCTTGATGCCTGACTGGATGATGAGTTTTGCACACTCAATACACGGCGAGGCGGTAATGTAGATGGTTGCACCCTCCGAATTGTTCGACGAACGTGCCAGTTTGGTGATGGCGTTGGCTTCAGCATGAAGCACGTAAGGCTTGGTGACGTTGTTGTCATCCTCGCAGATATTCTCGAATCCGCTAGGCGTACCATTATAGCCGTCGCTGATAATCATGCCGTCTTTTACTACCAACGCGCCTACCTGACGACGTTGGCAATAGGAGTTTTGGGCCCAAATGCGAGCCATCTCCAGATATCTCTGGTCAAACCTGAGTTGCTTGTTCTTATCCACTTTTTTACTTTTTTACGTTTTTACCTTTAACAATGCCGTTGCGCTTGAGCAAGGCATCAATCGTGGGTTCGCTGCCCTTGAAGTTCTTGTATAGTGTCATGGGATGCTCAGTGCCTCCCTTGCTCAGAATCTCGTCGCGGAAACGCTGGGCCGTCTCTTGGTCGAAGATGCCGTGCTTCTTAAATACGGCGAATGCATCGGCATCCAACACCTCTGCCCATTTGTAGCTGTAGTAGCCTGCCGCATAGCCACCTGCCATGATGTGCGAGAACTGCACGGTCATACACGTGTCAGGCAATTGTTCGCCAAGGATGGCTTTCTTCCAGGCACGCTTCTCGAAGGGAATGATGTCGTCCGTAAATTCGTCCTTCTTCGTATAGTATGCCATATCCAGCAGACCGAAGCTTACCTGACGCAGACAGGCCGTTGCTGCCATGAAGTTACGGCTCTTGACGATACGGTTGATGAGTTCGTCGGGTAGGGGCTCGCCTGTCTGATAGTGGAAAGCGAAAGTGCGCAGGAACTCTTTTTCGATAGCGTAATTCTCCATGAACTGTGACGGCAACTCGACGAAGTCCCACCACACGTTGGTACCACTGAGACTCTCGAAACGCGTGTTGGCAAACATGCCGTGCAGCGAGTGGCCAAACTCATGCAGGAACGTCTCCACCTCGCCCAACGTCAACAGGGCAGGCTTTTCTTCCGTAGGTTTCGTCAGGTTCATGACCACACTGACGTGGGGACGGACGTTCTCACCTTTCCTGTCGATATATTGCCCCTGATATTCCGTCATCCAGGCACCACCCTGCTTACCCTTGCGGGGGTGGAAGTCGGCATAGAAGACAGCCAGGAAAGAGCCGTCTTTGTCGAATACCTCGTAGGCCTTGACGTCAGGATGATAGACAGGTATGTCTTTGTTCTCCTTGAACGTGATGCCATACAACTTATTGGCCAGTCCGAACACACCGCCTATCACTTTCGACAGTTCGAAGTAGGGACGCAGCATCTCGGCATCGATGTTGTACTTCTTCATCTGCAACTTGTGCGAATAGAAGCCTGAGTCCCAAGGCATCATTTTATCTTGCAGCGGACGACAGCGGACTTTCTCGGACTGTCCGTGTTCGTCCGCTGTTGTCCGTTGCTTATTAAACAACTCCTTCAGTTCGTCGCGCTCCTTGACGGCTGTGGGCTTGTAGGCGTCGATGAGGTCGTTTAACAGCCGATAGACGCTGCGGGTATTCGAGGCCATACGGCGTTTCAACACGTAGTCGGCATAGGTCTTATAGCCTAGCAGCTGGGCAATCTCGCGACGCAGGTTGACGAGGCGTTTACATATCTCGAGGTTGTTCTCAGCGTTCTCGTGTGTACAGATGGTGTTACGCGCCATGTACAACTGCTTGCGCAATTCACGTTGCGTTGAGTAGGTCATGAAAGGCGAGAAAGAGGGATAGTCCAGCGTAAACACCCAGCCCTGCTTGCCCTGTTCCTTGGCTGTCAGTGCTGCAGCTTCGCGAGCCGTCTCTGGCAGTCCGTCCAGCTGTGCCTCGTCAGTGATGTCGAGCGTAAAGGCCTTCTGTTCTTTGAGTAGGTTCTGCGAGAACTGCAACGATAGTATCGAGGCTTCTTCGGTCAGTTGGCGCAGACGTTCCTTGCCCGTTTCGTCCAACAAGGCACCACTGCGTACGAATCCCTCGTAGCAGTTGTCCAGCAGCATCTTTTCTTCTGGCGTCAGCTTACGATGATGCAGGTGTACGTAGCGGATGCGCTCAAACAAGCGTGGATTCAGGCGAACATCGTTGGAGTGTTGTGTGAGTATAGGTTGCATCTTCTGAGCCAGTGCATCCATCTCGTCGTTGGTCTCAGCAGACAGCAGGTTGAAGAATACCGTCGAGACACGTGACAGCAGATCGTAGTAGCCCTCGTCTTCTTCCGTATTGATGATGGTATTGTCGAAGGTGGGCTTTTCAGGATTGTTGATAGTCTTCTCTATCTGCTCGTTATCTCTGCGGATGCCCTCCATAAAGGCTTCTTCAAAGTGTTCAAGTTTGATACGGTCAAAAGGCACCGTGTCGTGCGGTGTGCCGTAAGGTTCGAAAAACGGATTTATATTCTCACTCATACTAACGCTTTATCTATTTGACCTGCAAAGGTAGTGCAAATCGAGTGAAATGCAAAATAAATTAGCATTTATTTTCATTTAGATAAAATAAGACATGCAACGGCATTACTTTGTTCATGATTTGGAAAAATATTGCCCTCAAGACTTGTAAACTTCAAATAAAAGTTGTATATTTGCGGCATAATTATAACTTGACACCATTAACGAGATGAAAAGACTACTAATTCTGATGGCTTTATGCTCACTTCTGACGGCAGCCGTATGGGCGCAGTCGCCACAATCTGTCGTTTGTAATCCTGACGGCACGGTGACGTTCAAGTATAAGAACGACAAGGCCAAACAAGTACAGGTTGACGTGCAGTTTGCTGGTCGCCAACCTATGACACGTCAGGCTGACGGTACTTGGACGGCAACGCTTGGTCCCGTGGCAAAGGATATGTATCCCTACTGCTTCGTTGTTGACGGCGTCAGCATCATGGACCCTGAGAATCCACTGTATTTCCCTAATGAGGGTTTCAAGAACAGCCTATTGGAGATTCCTGGTAACGGCACGCTGCCTCATGACATCTGTGATGTTCCGCACGGATCGTTAGAGTATGTGCATTACTACTCGAATGCTATCGGCACAACAAACAATGCCGTTGTCTATCTGCCACCCGGCTATCATCAGGACTTCCAGAAGAAGTATCCTGTGTTCTACCTGATCAGTGGTACGACGGATACAGAGGAAACCTATTCCAAGGTAGGTCGTGTGAACTATATCCTCGATAATCTGTTGGCTGACGGCAACGCCAAGGAGATGATTGTTGTCATGCCGTATGGCAATCCCATGAAGTTGAAACAACAGGGTGCACCCACGACAGTGGAAGGCGCTACCACGAAGGAACGCTCAGATGCGCCGGCCGCACAGATGCGCTTCGGCGGCGACCCGTTCAGTCGCGACCTGATAGGTGACTTGATGCCTTATATCGAGAAAAACTACCGTACCATCAATAATGCCGACCATCGTGCTATAGGCGGTTTCTCGCGTGGTGGCAATCAGGCACTCTTCAATGGCCTGACTAATCTCGACAAGTTTGCCTATCTCTGTTCGTATAGTTCCTTTACGTCTACCGATATCCCCAACGTCTATGACAATGCCGCCGAGACAAATAAGAAAATTCGCCTGTTCTGGCTTGGCGTGGGTACTGATGATTTCCTCTATGGAAACGCTCGTGACTACATGGAATTCTTAGATTCTAAAGGCATCAAATCGGTCAAGGAACTGACGCACGACAAATACGGACACACGTGGATGAATGCTAAGTATTTCCTAGCGTGTACGCTTCCACTCCTGTTTAATCGTAAGGCCTCCTCACTGGCCATGCAGAACGCACAGCCAGCACCAGCAAAAACTGGGAAGGAACAGCAGTTTACACCTGGTGTGATGGCTCGTCTGTTCCCCAAGCCCATCGTGTCGCCAGAGTATTCGCCTGATTCAATTGTGTTCCGCTTTAAGGCCCCAGAAGCCAAAGAAGTGGTGTTGGCATGCGAGATACTGCCTGATTTCCTGCCGATGAAGAAGGATGCCGATGGCGTGTGGACAGTTACGCTTGGCGACTATGCCACAGAGACCTTTAAGTACTGCTTCTTGGTTGATGATGTCCCAGTAGCCGATCCGAATAACATGCTGATTCACAACGTGCCTGGATTCAAAGCCAGCATTGCAGACAATCCTTATGGGCCGTTCAGCTATGCAGGGATGGGAAATATAGCACATGGTAGAGTAGGCTACGACATGAATCGTCATGAAGCTTGGTACGTCAGCCCTATGGCACAGCCCACAATGCCGCAGATGGTTCAGCTGGTTCCTGGTGCAGGCGATTCGGCAGAGAGTTGGTTTACGTTAGGCGGTGCTGCTGCTATTGCTGATAAGTTGCTGGCAGATGGTGCTATCAAGCCCGTCATTCTGACAACGAGCAAGCTCGACTTCGTGCCGCAAGGTGGCGTACAGCCTCAGATTGCGCCTAAAGTATTACGCGCCGACGATATGCCAACTTGGTCACAACGTCGACGCGCACTGATACGTTTGCTAGTAGGACTGTAAGAAACGGTTTAGGCCTCTTGGCTCCGTCGCAGTTCTTCTACGAATTCGCTAATCTTACGTAGTTCGCGTGGAATGCGAATGCTCTGCGGGCAGTGTGGTTCACATTGCCCGCAACCTATACAGTGGTCAGCCTGGCGCAGGCGAGGAACAGCACGATCCAGTCCAATGAGATAGTTGCGGCGTAGTTTGGCATACTCCTTGTCTACATTCTCACGTGGCAGCGTTCCTTCGTTCTTACATTTATTATAATGCACAAAGATAGCGGGAATGTCGATGCCATAGGGACAGGGCATGCAGTACTTACAGTCGTTACAAGGTATATTCTCCAAGCCAACGATGCGGTCGGCTACTTTTTTATGAAGATATTCCTGTTCCTGCTTGCTTAGAGGTACTAATGGACAATAAGACAGCAGGTTATCCTTTAGGTGTTCCATATATGTCATGCCTGAAAGTACGGTCAGCACGCCCTCTGGTGTACCAGCATAGCGGAATGCCCATGAGGCCACGCTACGCTCAGGCGCATGACTCTTCAGTTCAGCTGCCAGATAGTTTGGAAGATTGGCCAAACGCCCACCCAACAGCGGTTCCATGATGACAGCGGGGATGCCTTTTTTCTGCAGTTCGGCATATAGGTAGCTGGCATCGACATTGCTCTTGCTGATTTCGTTGGCATAATCCCAGTCCAGATAGTTCAACTCAATCTGTACGAAGTCCCAGTGATACTGGTCGTGAAGTGCCAGAACCTCGTCAAACACTTCTTGCTTGCCGTGGAACGAGAATCCTAGGTTACGTATTCTGCCAGCTTCGCGTTCCTTCATCAGGTAGTCCATCATGCCGTTGTCAACATAGCGTGCGTTGAATTCCACCATGCTGCCACCCACCGCATGCAGCAAGTAGTAGTCGATATAATCGGTCTGCAACTCCTTCAGCGAGTTCTTATACATTGCCACACTGGCTTCATGACTCTGCGTGGCTGGGTTGAAGTTTGACAGTTTTGTGGCGATGAACACATCTTTGCGGTTGTGCTTCTTGAGGGCGATACCTGTACAGGTTTCTGACTTGCCTTGACAATAGACGGGGCTTGTGTCAAAATAGTTGACACCGTGTTCAATGGCGTAGTCGACCTGTTTGTTGATCATGTCTTGATCGTAGTCATCTTTGTTCTCCGTCTTTGAAGGCAGTCGCATCATACCATAACCCAATAGCGACACCTTGTCCTGATTGTTGGGATTTGTTCGATATGTCATCTTGCCTACGGGCGGCTCTACTTGTTGCTTATATTCCTCGACGGCCTTCGATGCTATCTTCGGCTTACAGCCCGTCATCACAGCGGCAGTCGCAACAGCACCGCCACCCAACAGCTTGAGGAAATTTCGTCTTGATATATTTTTCATCTTTGTTTTCGTTTTCGTTTTCGTTATCGCTTTCGTTATGTCGTGATACCGTTATACCGTTATCACGTTATGCCGTTATTTCGTTATTATGTTATTACGAAAATTAAATCTCTTTGTGCTGTTCGTGTCCTTCGACGTATATAGCTGAATGCGGACGTGCCGGACATAGATTTTCGCAGGCACCGCAACCTATACAACGAGCTTCGTTGACGGCAGGAATGTAAGCAGACTCATCATTATCTGGGTCGCTTGGCACCATTTCGATGGCTCCTGTTGGACAGTGGGCTGCACAGTTTCCGCATTCTACCTCGTCGCGGAGCACCACACAATTCTTCTTTATGAATACGGCATGGCCGATTTGTGTGGATGCTTTGTCCTCAGCACTTATCGGCTTGATGGCACCTGCCGGACAAACCTGCGAACAGCGGTTGCACTCTGGACGGCAGTAGCCGAGCTCGTACGACATAGTGGGCAGCATCAAGTGCCACAAATCAGAACTGGGGCGTAGCACCTCATTGGGACACTCTGAGACACATAGCTGACAGCCCGTACAGTGCTGTTCGAAGTTCTGCTTCGAGCGAGAGCCTGGTGGCGTGATGGGTGTCTGTCGTTTGGGGGCTACCTTATCCTCTATCTCTGCCAGTCCACCATCCATCATCTTATCCTTCTTCTGTGCCAGTGCTGCCGTTGTCACCAGCGCCGAGGACAGCAGAAAGGCGCGACGCCCCTCGGAACTAGAATCTCTAGAATCTCTAGAGTCTCTAGATGATCTAGATTCTCTAGAATATCTAGAATAACTCAATGCCTCGAACTTACAACTCTCAATGCAGTCGCCACAGACTACGCAGCGGCTGTAGTCGACGGTGTGGGTCTTGAAGTCGATACACGAGGCCTTGCAGTTTTTGGAGCACAGCGAACAGTTCTTGCACTTTTCCGTATCGAAGTGAATCTTTAGCCATGAAAAACGGCTGAAAAAGCTGAGGAACGTACCCACTGGACAAATAGTGTTGCAATAAGTACGTCCGTAATTCCATGCGAGTCCGGCCAATATGCTCCAAGTCAAAACGGCAATGATGGTGATCAAATAGTAATTGGGAACTTCCTTGCTGACGTGATAGAACGCATAGCTGTCGTAGTGTTCCGCAATACTTGCCAGCACATTGTTGCCTGCTACCCACACAGGTTGCAACAGGTAAGTGACTATGCGTCCGTAGGCGGAGTAGGGGGCCAGAAGTTGGAACAGCGTGCCGATGCCTGCCACGAGGGCAATAATAAACAGCACGAGCATGGGGTAGCGCAACCACTTCATCTCCTTGGAGTAGGTGTAGCGGTTCTTCTTTTGCTTCTTGCCCAGCCATCCGAAGACGTCCTGCATGATGCCTAACGGACAGATTACTGAGCAGTAGATACGTCCGAAGACCAGCGTCAGCACAGCCAGTCCGATGATGACTGCCACGTTGACTGCTAGTATCGCCTCTAGTACCTGTAGCTTCGGCATCCAACTGAACCAGTGGCGTGCCGTTCCTGTAAAGTCCACAAATAACCACGTGATGCCTATTAGCATCACCGTAGCCAGTACAATTCTAATCTTTCTTAGCATAAAGTATCTGCTTAGTTTTTAGTATTTATTTTTTTACCTTTTTACTTTTTTACCTTTTATTCGTGCAGCGCACGATTTGTATGCTGAGCTCATAGAGCAGATAGATAGGCAGTGCTACGACGAAGAGTGTGAAGACGTCGGTAGTCGGTGTGATGATGGCGGCTACGACGAGTATTGCTACGATGGCGTGTCGTCGGTATTCGCTCATCATGTGGTTGGTTATCAGCCCCATTCGTCCTAATAGTCCACAGACTACGGGCAGTTCGAACACCACGCCCATCACCAGACTCATGCCTATCAACGTATCGACATACGACTGCAACGTTAGCATGTTGGCCACATCGGGGCTGACTTGATAAGTGCCGAGGAATCTGACCGTTAGTGGGAATACGACGAAATAGTTCACTAATGTGCCGACGATAAACATCGCGTAAGCCGCCCCCACAATCCAGACGGCATAGCGCCGTTCGTTCTGGTAGAGTCCTGGTGATACGAATCGGAACAGTTCATATAATATATAAGGTGAAGCGACCAACAGTCCTGCATATATCGCTGTGCGGACATGAATCATGAATTGCTCCGTCAGTCCTGTGTTCATCAGATGAAGCGCGAAAGGTTCCACGCCTAATAGCTTGTACGTCACGAAGTCACTACTTCGCGGAGCCAGCACAACGCTAAAAAGCTCATCCTTCAGGCAGAAGGCCACCGCAGCGAAAACCACTATCGCCACACCAATCCGTATCAAGGACGAACGTAATACGTCCAGGTGGTCCCAGAAGGTCTGCGGCTCATTCATCGCTTATCACTCATCACTTCTCACTCGACGACTTGTCGTCGCTCTTGTCGTCGTCAATTTCTTTCATGCCGTCCTTGAAACTCTTGACACCCTTGCCCAAGCCTTTCATCAGCTCAGGAATCTTCTTGCCACCGAACAGCAACAGTACAATGAGTGCGATGACGATGATTTCTTGCATGCCTAATCCAAACATTTTTTTGTCGTTTTTGGTTATAACTTCTGCAAAGATACGAAATAATTCGTAATTCGTAATTCATAATTCGTAATTCTTTTGTATCTTTGCAGGCAAATAACAACATTTAACTATGGAATACGAATTTATTCTACGAATTTTTGTTGCAGCTCTGCTTGGTGGACTCATCGGTCTGGAACGTGAATATCGTGCTAAGGAGGCGGGCTTCCGCACGCATTTCCTAGTAGCTATGGGCTCAGCATTGTTTATGATAGTCTCAGCCTACGGCTTCAGTGATATCCAGATGAACGATGCCACCTCTCGTTGGGATGTGTCGCGTATCGCTGCCCAGGTGGTCAGCGGTATTGGTTTTATTGGTGCTGGTACTATCATCTTCCGTAAACAGGAGAATATGGTTAGCGGACTTACTACAGCAGCTGGCCTATGGGTCGTTGCTGCTATTGGTCTGGCCTGTGGAGTAGGTATGTATGTCCTCGCCACAGCCTGTACATTCTTAGTGCTTGCAGGTCTCGAAGCCTTTAACTTCTTTCTGCGCAAGCTCGACAAACATCGCAAGGAGTAGTCCGCGAATACTCCAAGAGTAATCGTAAATACTCCGTAATTAATCGTAAATACTCCGAGAGTATTTCACATGGTTTACTGCTTGTAGTTTAGCGCAGCGCCGATGGCTGTGCAGAACTCAGCGTATTTGGGGATGTGGAAATGGACGCCGTACAATTTTTCAAGCATGGGATAAATATCCTTGCACTGGGGGAGTAGGGTGAGGTTTCCAATGAGCACAAAATCCTTAATACCGGAGTTGAGAGCAGACAGGATGGCAGCGGAACCAATGGTCTGCAATACCATCACGATAATACCAAGGGCTAAATCTTCTTTCGGCGCATCATATTGGGCCTTTGAAAACAATGAGGCAGTGGCATTCATGGGGAGGCCAGGCAGAGGGTGCGTTGAAATGTCGCCAATGAGCAGATTGATATGACTGATATCACCCTGCATAGCCAGACTTTGTATCTGCTTGGGGTCACGGGTGTTCAGCATGACACGGCTCAAGCCCTGCAACGTGCCGCCACCAATACCCAATCCTCCGATATGCTTAATGTTGTTTCCGTCACATTGTACAAAACTCGTACCAGTGCCCATTGAGACGACGATGGCTTTGGTCAAACCGCTCTCAAAACGGGCACCTAGACCATCGGCCACAAACTCATCGACTTTCTGTGTTGGAATGCCATATAGCTGTTCATCGACGAAGCCTGCGCCGACACCTGTCAGCATGACTTGCTCGACGTCTTTCAATTCGATTTTGTTGTCGTGTAGATATTTGCCAAAGGCACCATAGAGCGATGTTACTTGATCGGCGGCTGTGATGCGGATAGGGGAGAGTACGCGTCCTTCACGTAGTCCGACAATCTTTGTGGTCGATATACCGACGTCTATTCCTATTATTATTCCCATGATAGCATAGTTTTGGTTGCAAAGGTACGAATAAGTGAGTGAAAATCCAAAGGAAATGTGGAAAAAATGAAAACCCCTGCTAGAGAAATCTCTAAGACAGGGGTTCATAATGAAAGGAGGAAATGTGGTACCTCCAGGAATCGAACCGGGGACACACGGATTTTCAGTCCGATGCTCTACCAACTGAGCTAAGGCACCAAAATGTTTGTTAGAACACTGCATTCTTTCGTTTGCGGGTGCAAAGGTACGAAGAAAAAAATAATTGGCCAAACTTTTAGCCAATTATTTTGCAGTTTTTAAGAATTTTCCGGTTTTTCCTTACTTTAATGGGTTCCAACCTTGTGCTTTTAGCTCAAATTCCTGGTCGTCGCGTGTCACGAGAACCTGTCCGAGGCTGGCATTGGTGATGTGACCAATCAGCTTCACATCCTCTAGGTCCTGAATCTTCTCGTGGTCACCTATGGGCACAGTGAACAGTAGTTCATAGTCCTCACCGCCATTGAGGGCGCAGGTGGTAACGTTCATGTTCAGCTCCTCGGCCATCACTGCCGTCTGGTAGTCAATGGGAATCTGCTTCTCGAAGATGCGGCAACCAACACCAGACTGCTTGCAGATGTGCATCAGTTCGCTCGACAGGCCGTCGCTGATGTCCATCATGGCGGTGGGACGGATGCCCGCCTCGCGTAATTTATTAATAATGTCGCCACGTGCTTCGGTCTTCAGCTGGCGCTGCAGGAGGTATTCCTTGCCCGCGAAGTCGGGCTGAAAATCGGGCACGGCCTTGCCGTTTTTCTTGGCTTCGTCCACCATCTGGTAATAGACGGCTTTTTCGCGTTCCAAGAGCTGGAGCCCCATGTAGGCGGCACCAAGGTCGCCCGAGACGCAGATGAGGTCGGTTTCGTGAGCGCCGTTGCGATAGACGATATCCTCCTTGCGAGCTTCGCCGATACATGTGATGCTGATGGCCAGACCAGTATAGCTGGAGGTTGTGTCGCCACCAACGATGTCGACGCCCCATTTGTCACATGCCATTCGCAGTCCGCTATAGAATTGTTCTACGTCCTCGACGCAGAAGCGTTTGCTGAGCGCTAACGATACGGTCATCTGGCGAGGGATACCGTTCATAGCGAAGATATCGCTGATGTTTACCATTGCCGACTTCCATCCCAAATGCTGCAGGTCGATATACGTCAGGTCGAAGTGGACGCCCTCCATCAACATGTCGGTGGTGATGAGCACTTCTGAGTCTGGGTAGTGAAGTACGGCGCAGTCATCGCCTACGCCGTACCGTGTTGATTCATTCTTGGGCTTGATGTCCGTTGTCAGACGGTCTATCAGCCCAAATTCTCCTAATTTTGCTATTTCCATTTATTTTCTTTTTTGCAGCGGACAACAGCGGACAAACACGGACCGTCCGTAAAAGTCTGCTGTCGTCCGCTGCTTAAAACTTTACGCAGTACGCTTGATCATTTCGCGCATGATTTCCGTCATCAGTGGCTGAGCCTTGTCGGCAGCCTCCTGAACCTCTTCGTGGCTAACCTCCACGGGATTATCGAAGCCGCCCAAATCGGTGACGACGCTGATGCCAAAGGTCTTAATGCCGCAATGGTGGGCTACGATGACCTCTGGTACGGTAGACATGCCGACGGTGTCACCACCCAGCGTACGATACATGCGATATTCGGCAGGTGTCTCGAAGGTAGGACCGGTAACGCCGATGTACACACCGTAAACCAGACGGATATTCTTCTCCTTGGCAATCTTTGTAGCCAAGTTGATAAGTTCGTGGTCGTAAGCTTCGTGCATGTCTGGGAAGCGTGGACCCGTGGGGAAGTTCTTGCCGCGTAGCGGATGCTCTGGGAAGAAGTTAATGTGATCGGTAATGACCATCAGGTCGCCAATCTTAAAGGCTGGATTCATACCGCCAGCTGCATTCGACACGAAGAGGGTCTTGATGCCCAGTTCGTACATTACGCGAACGGGGAACGTTACTTCCTTCATGTTATAGCCTTCATAGTAGTGGAAGCGTCCCTGCATGGCCATGATGTCAATGCCACCCAGTTTACCGAAGATAAGTTTGCCAGAGTGGCCTTCTACGGTAGATACAGGGAAGTTGGGGATTTCACTGTAGGGAAACTCCAGCTTGTCAGTTATCTCGGAAGCTAATTGTCCGAGACCTGTTCCCAGAATAATCGCTGTTGTCGGACTTGTGGTCATCCTTGCCTTTAGCCAGGATGCTGTTTCTTGAATTTTTTCGTACATAGTCTCTGATTTGTTGGTTAAACGTATTTTCTTGATCCTGCATGAAGCTGATGCGTACAGGCAGGACGTATATATTCTTTTTCACTTCATCGCTCAGCCCTCCAACATTATACAGTCGTGTGGCATCTTTTTCTGTTGTGATGATAATCTTGGGGGAAGGCATCTCAGCAAACGTCTTGTTAACGAGCTGAATGTCCTTCTCTTTGAATAGATGATGGTCAGCAAAGGTATGCTGCTGCAGATGCTCTGTGTAGGGCGAAAGGTCGTGCACCAACTGCTTTGGCGATGCGATACCCGTCAGCAGTAGTACATGTGTATCGCGCAGACCCTCGAACGTCGGGATGTTCGTACTGCTATTGGTGAACAAGGGTTGCAACTCGGCATATTCCAGTGTTGTGAAATACAGACGTTGGTAGGGATAGAGGTCCATTGCCTTGGTGACGACGCGATATTCCATAGGATTCAGACCCTTTGGACATTTGGTCACAATAACGATGTCGGCACGGTTTTTGCCATTTAATGGCTCGCGCAGTCGACCTGCAGGCAGCAACTTGTCGTAGATGATAAGCCTGTGGTAGTCTACCAGTAGGATGTTGATGCCAGGTTTTACGTAACGGTGCTGGAAAGCGTCATCGAGCAGAATGACATCCAGCTTTTTGTCTTGTTCCGTCAACATGTCAATACCGTGACAACGGTTCTTGTCGACAGCGATAGTGACATCCGTGAACTTCTGCTTCATCTGGTATGGCTCGTCACCAATCTCTGGCATGGTAGTCTGCATGCCAGCCTTGATGAATCCTTTGCTCTTGCGCTTATAGCCTCGACTAAGTACAGCCACATGGAAATGTTCCTTCAACAGGCGCACCAAATACTCCACATGTGGCGTCTTACCCGTTCCGCCTACGGTGATGTTACCTACACTGATGACAGGAATCTGGAAGGACCGCGTTTTCAGTATTCCCATTTCAAACATGGTATTGCGCGTCTTCACAGCTAAGCCATAAAGCCAGCTTAACGGCAATAACCACTTGTTGGTTTTGATGAAATCGCCCTCTACAATCCTATATGTCTTGTTTTCGTTCAATTCCCGATTGTCAATTATCAATTAATATTCAGATAGTAGGGCAGGCGAGCCTGGATGGCACTCTGATGGTTGATGGTCTTCACCAGTCGCAGAGGTTCATAGTATTCACCCAGTGCTTGACGCATTTCGTTGTCAATATAGCTACCCTTGCCATTTGCCTTCTCTAGCAGACTGATCCACCAGTCTTCTGGTTCTGGATAGTTGGTGGCATGATACTCCTTCAGCTTGGCCAACTCGGCAGCTTTCTTGATGGCATCATCCAACGAACCAATGGCGTCCACCAGCTTGATACCAAGCGCGTCGTTGCCCAGCCATACGCGTCCCTGTGCAATTTCCTCAATATTGGCAACAGGCTGTTTGCGACCGTCAGCCACACGCTTGCGGAACAGCTCGTAGCCACGACCAATATACTGGTCGAGCAACGCCATTTCCTCAGCGTTGAATGGGCGAGCCATCGTGCCAAAGGCTGCATGCTTGTTGGTCTTTACCTCGTCGAACTTCACGCCTAGCTTTTCAGTCAGCAGCCCACTAAAATCTGGGAACATACCGAAGATACCGATAGAACCCGTGATGGTCGTGGGCTCAGAGTAGATGTAGTTGGCAGCACAACTGATGTAGTAACCACCCGAAGCGGCATAGCCACCCATTGAAACCACAACAGGTTTTTTGGCCTTCAATTGTGAAACGCTATGCCAGATCTGTTCTGAGGCATAAGCCGAACCACCAGGTGAGTTGACGCGCAGCACGACGGCTTTCACGTCATCATCGTTCATCAACGCTTCCAAGTCTTTGCAGACAGTATTGGCCACGATGTTATGTTCCTGCTGGAGCATGTCTCCTGTCTCTGAATCTATAATTTCACCGTAGGCATAGTAGACGGCCACCTTGTCGCCTTTTTCCTTGTTGCCCTTCACGTTCTTCATGTCAGCAAGTGTCAGCTGAGCTATCTCGTCATCTTTGTCGATTTTCAGCAACTTCTTGATTTCGTCCTTTACTTCGTCAGTGTATATCAATTTATCCACTAACTTCATCTTCACCAAATCGTTCTGCTCTGCCAAAGCCACGAAGCGGTCGGCATAGGCGTTCAATGAGTCTACAGGAATGTTTCTGCTTGCCGAAACGTCTTTCAGCATCACGTTCCAAATGCCAGTGATATAGGCAGTAACCTGTTCGCGGTTGGCGTCGCTCATCTTATCGGCAGTCAACATCTCAGGAGCACTCTTGTATTTGCCCACCTTGCAGAGCTGTACCTTTACACCAAACTTAGCTAGCAAATCTTTTACGAAATAGGGGTTAGATGCCAGTCCGTGCCAGTCAACCATACCCTGAGGATTCAGGTATATCTTGTCGGCAACACTACATATATAATAGGTATTTTGCGTGTACGTGTCTCCATAGGCCACAATCCATTTGCCGCTCTTCTTGAAGTCGAGCAGGGCCTCGCGGATGGCGTGGCTTGATGCGGGCGAGTCACTCGAGAACATACCAGCCTCGATGTAGATACCTTTGATGTCTTCGTTGTCTTTAGCTTTTTTAATAGCGCTAACGATGTCCTCTAGTCCCAGGTTATCGCTCACCTGTCCGTAGATCATGCTCAGGGGATCATCGGTGGCACGCTCATCCAGTTGTCCTGAAAGCATCAGTGTGAATACGGAGTTCTCTGCTACTTTTGTACTGCCGGCGCTCGATGCGACCAGTCCAACCATAGAAATAACGCTGATAATGGCCATGATGATGCCCAGCACGACGATACCCGTGATGGTGGCTAAAACACTCTTCAGAAAGTCTTTCATATTTAATTGTGTTATTATGATGTCAATATTTTGTGCAAAGTTAGTAAAACTTTTTTGAAAGGCATACTTTTTTAAATCTTTTTAAGCGCTTTTTTTCATCGTCGACTTCAGAATGATGCCGCCATTAGGTGTATGACGACCTTTGCCTCAAAGTTGAATCAGCCTGTTACTAAAAACCAATTTTTCGCTTGTCTTTTTCATCAAGCCGCTCATTATCACAGTGGCGGATAAGCATTGAGAGCACGTCATCACTCTGACCATGCAAGATACTGTCGATGGCATAATGACGGGCAATGTTTTCTATCTGACCACCACTGAATTCGTACTTTGAAGCCAATGTATGTACATCCAGCTCGCTCAGTTCAGGTATCATAGAGTGCCAAATTGCTGGCAGAGGTCGTTGATGAGCGTCTCCACGGCATCAAGCGTTTCGGCATTGCCCGTAAGAGTGTAGCAGAATTCTTCTGGGTACTCTTCACCAGGGTCGTCCACATCGTCCCACTCCTCTTCATATTGCTGTGGAAGATCGCCAGCAAGATCAAAATAAAGCTTTGCCTCTCGTTTGTTGATGAAGATACCATTCTCTTCGTCCCCCCACATGCACTTATGGCAGAGCTCGTAGGCAGCATACTTGTTCCCTTTGTCACATAGCTCTTGCAGAATGGCGGGATCTTCAATGTGTTTTTGATGAGTTAATATAGTAACATTCGGAGAAAAATTCAAAAATCAGGGCAACTTTTTTGCAATTATTTGCCAACGCAATATCTATACAGTGTTGATAATCTGTACTTTATGAGTTAAACCGTACAAATGGACTTTGGGAAATGGAATCTTGCGATTCTCATCCCTTTAGCCCATCGGCAGGTCTTCCACTGGACTCGCTCTTCTCACTCAGAAGAGTATCATCATCTGTTCTGCACGTATGCGGTGCAAAGATAATGAAATTATGCATAATAACAAAGAAAAACAACCTAAAAGTTGTATAATTCGAATAAATTGTTTAACTTTGCCCCCAAAAGGAAGTGATTATGACTTATGATAGCATAACTGAGGACGGAAGG
>CACWOS010000050.1 GCA_902762565.1 uncultured Prevotellaceae bacterium | reverse complement strand
CACGCGCACATCACTCACCAGCACGCCGCCCGCGCCCTTGGTCATCGCCACACTCGGCAGCGTGCCACGCGTAATCTGATACGGAGCCAGCACACTGCCGCCGTTCAGTCTCACGCTCTTGGGCACATACACCTTCACCACGTTCGTGTTCGCCTGGATAAACGCGTTGTAGTCGTTCATCTTGCCGTTCAGGCCCTCAAAGCCCTTCTTCAGCGTCTGGTTAAACTGCTTGTACACCGCCGCCAGGTTACTCCACTGCGTGCGCACCTGCATCTGCGCCTCCGTACGCTGCGGCACACTCGCCTTACGCGCCTCATACACCACCGTTCCATACTTGGTCTGCCTGTAAATCAGCTGACCCACCTTGCCACTCAGTTGCGTGGCCACACCACTAATCTTTGCCATAAAATAAATATCCTTTTACTTTAAAAATGTTGATAAATAAATTGTTCTTTACTTTTGGGCCGATGCATATCCGCCCGATACCTTCTTCAGCACCTGATGCCGATTTATGCCGATGCGCTTGTACGATACGTGCAGAAATGTACCATAGTCAATCAGTTGGTCGAACCGTCCGTTCTCCCTGATTAGCTGTTTCAATCGCAGAATGTCCTGGCACGTAATATCTGCAGCCTCCCCTCACATATGTTGCGAGTTCCGCACGCCTCCTACTCTGGAATTGTGCAACTCGCACCTATAGCCTGAATTCACCGTGATTGCACTTCCCAGCTTCTCCCTGACTGGATCAAGGATGACCGATACCAGCGCCTCTACATTCTTTTTCACAGGCGCCTGCACTGAGCCTGTCGAAGTGTCCGGCAGCTGCCCGCAGCACCGGCACTGGAATTCTTTTTCTTTGAAATACTTCATACTTTACTTTTTTTAAGTCTCTTCACTAGCATACTGACCCATCCGCCCGCCCTTTTCGCCACTACCTGAAGAAAATCTTTACAACAACAATCAATACTATCACTGCCACAATCACCAGAAAGATCCATTTAAGCGTCTGCGCCAGTCTGTTTACCGTCTTGGTCACATTTCCCTCCTTGTCTATCTCCACACCCGGACCGGCTGCCGCAACCGTCTTCTCTACCTCTTTATCAATATAGACGGTATCCACGCGCACCTCAACCTTCTTTTCCTGCAAGGCCGCACGGTCACGACTTCTAACCCTTTCCCGATTGGTAATCTGAACCACCTTAATGGTATCTCCTTGCTCGTTCTCCCGGATGGTGATGGTTGTCACCTCCCGCACTGTGTCACGGAGTTCAATAATCACAGAATCCCTTGTCTCAATGACCTCCATCTGGGCAGCACGCACATCGTGCCTGCTACTCACCTGCTGACTTACGCTGCAGCTCATTAACGACAGGGCAGTTAGCCCTATGAGCGCAGGTATCAATCTTCTGGATAGCATAGCGTAGCTCTGTCACCTCCTGGCGCAATTCGCCCACTTCACGCTGCAAGGGCTCAGCAATAAAGGTGCGGAATTCCGTCACATAGTCCCTACTCAAATTCATGTCCTTCAAGCGATTGTCCGCTTTCAGGCTCTCCACCTCCTGGCAGTATTTCCTGCCACTAACAAACCATCCGCAAGTGCTCAGCAGGGTAAACACGCCAAGAAGAATCTCTGTCCAATTCATTTCCATAATCTTATCTCCTATTTGTTTCGTTTAGCATCTTACGTCGACATCAGACATCTCACGTCTTCATTGGCATACTGACCCAGGCCCTCCCTCGTTTTCGCCACCGGGCACAAAAAAAGGAGACTCCCGTAGGAATCTCCCCTTGGCGATTATGCTTCTAAAATCTTATCGCTGCTGCGTTTCAGTCAACGCTGCAATCGTTTATTTATATTGTAAGCCTGCTGCTTCGTGATGGACAGTCAGTCGCAAATGTCGTCTAGTTCCCCGCAGATACGGATGGCCTCCACAAAGCGTTCCAGCTCTTCATCGCCCTCAACAATGGCAAATACTCTGTCATAAAGCTCCTCCTTCTCGTCCTCGTCGGTGTCTGCGATATGGAACTGACGATCCATCCTCAGTTTCTCCGGGTCGTACCCCTCTTCATCGTCGTCGGTACCAGCCAGGGCCTCGTCCAGAATATTCAGGTCCATATACACAATGGCCTGTTCCTGCGGGCGTCGGTTCCAAGCCTCCACACGCTTGGAGATAAGGTTGTCTGCAACGCGGCGCAACTGCTCTGCAAACGTGAACCTGTCTTGCCACTCCCACTCGTTGTTGGCCAACTTTCAGATGGCCTCTCCTACATAGTAATCCACTGCGGGCATACCCAGGACGTTCTCACTGTGGGCACCGCTGCAGGTCTTGCTGCCGCCAAGGCGCCACTTTACTAACTGCTTAACTGAATTGGTGGCTTCCAGCCACTCTTTGTCCGTAAGTCTATCGAATTTCGGACGGTTGTCAAATTGTTTTTTCTTCATTGTTTTGAAAAACCTTTTATTAAATGAATCAATATGTTTACTTGTTTCGGTTAGGTGCAACATACGCGCACGCTACCTATTTCAATAGCATACTGACCCATTCAAGGAGGTTTTTCGCCATGAAGGAGAAACTTTTTTCCCCTAATTCACAAAATTCAGTTGTTTACAATCGGAACACGCGACCTAATTACCAGACGGTCACTCACTTCCTTATAATAATCTACGGCAACATTTTCAGCGAACAAATCCACCGTATCAGCCGGAGCGAACTCCAATGTTACAGCTATAGCATATTTGATGGGGGCCTTAAATCCACCCGCATCGTCTGCACAGTTTACCTTCAGATTTAGAACGGCATCGTTTTCCAAAGTAAAACGCTTCTCTCCCTCAAACACTTCGTGCTGCAAGGTGCCGCGTTTAACCGCGTAATTGTCCGCCACATCTATACGATTACCCACAATACGCTTCACGTTCTCCGGTTCTGCCCATAGCTTCACTCTTCTGTATTTCTGGTTCTCGCAAGCCACAGGTGTCATCCACGCCAACGTAACAGTCAGCCTGCGCTTAACTTTCTTGTTCGACATCGAAGGAGGGAGCGGCATGGAATACACGTGAGCTTCTTCGCTCTTTAACTCACTGAATCCAATCACCGTCACACGGTTGGCATCGCAGGCCAACGACTTGTCAAAGTCCGGGTATCCATAACCCATCCATTGACGTTTAATAGCCTTGCTGTCATCCGTGGCAGGGAGAAATTGGTCAATGTTTGCACCTATTTCATCCCAACTGCATCCGTGGGCCAGCATCGCTTTGATAAGCAGATGGATATGCGAATTCGTCTTACCATTCAGCCTCAACAGTTCATCCATCTCTTTGTAGCACTTGTAGGCTGCGCGGCTTACAAGCGCCGCCGAACCGCTCGTACCACGGTCAAACTTCATTCCGCGAGCCGTCTTGTCTGGCCAAGCCGCCCACAATCCGGGAGCCGCATGGTATAGTGACGGATACAGATTGTTATGATCCACCACCTCTTCCTTCAGCAATTCACGTCCACCGTCAAACACTAAATCTGGCTTAATACCATTTTTCAGTCCGCCGCCAAAAGGTGTATAGATGGCTGGATGCAGGCAGTCATAGGGATTAATCTGCGTGGGATAAGTAGGAATCACCGTACCATCCTTGTGAACAGAACCCACAGTGATATTGTTGATGCTCTCCGCTGGAGATAAGAGCCTATTCTGCATCCTATTCTTTAGGAGTTCCAGCGTCAAAAGCTTCGATTGCTCTTCCTGCGGTTTACGGGCAAAATCAGAAAACGAGCAGTCCGTCGGGAACACCTGATAGTTATTGCCAGCACTGATAATGAACAGCACCTCGTAATGATAACTCAACCAATCCAGCAATCTGGCCAACGGACTCATACTCCGGACAAACATCCGCATCTGATCTCCTATGGAGAAGTTGATAATCTTAACATCAGGTGCCGCCGCAGGTGCGTCTTCATCTCCTTCTAGCATCCGTTTCACAGCCCTGTGAATCAAATCCACAAGTAACACATCCTCAGGAATCTGTTCTTCTGTCTTGGAACTTTTCAGGTTGGGTCGCATAATCGGTCTCACATAGAGGGGAGAATCTATGGCAGTCCCCGGACTACTCATGTCACCGTGAATAATCAACGAAGCCATCTCCGTTCCGTGAATCCTATACTTCACCTCATACTTATCATCATTGTATCCGTCGGGATCATCCACAATCAGTCGATGTTCTAGCAAAGTATGATTTTCCAACGGGTAACCATCTAGCAAGGCTACTACAGGACTCCCCTTTGGTTGGGGGTCATCCTTTACCTTGTCAAGAGCTATAGCCGCTTCTTCATCACCGGGTGCATACACCATTTGCGGCATAGCCTTGAAGAACATAATGTCAGGGCATTTAATCAGACTACCCTCCTCCATGTCCGTCAACAACTGTCCCAAAGAAGCGCCTGGCACTTCTACCAATAGCGCATGATAACGAATCTCAGGTATTGCACAGGATTTTATTACGCTGCCGCCGGCAGCTTCAACAAGCATCCTTACCCTCTTCTGAGCTTCGCCACGCTTTACATATGCTTTTCTAAACCACAGTTCTATCTGCAAACGCACGCGTTCTTCTCCCTCATGGTTGCGAACCCATTCTTCCACATCAATTCCATCCATACGGTCCTGAGTGTCCCAGAAACGAATGTCGCGCAATTGGTCAAATACGGTCTTGAATTTAGCATAGCCTCTGGGCAGTTTCGTGCGGTTATTTTCTGCGTATTGTTTGAACAACGATACCATTTCACGCAGCGCCTCATTGTTGGCTGACACCAGATAAACCCTCGACGGCAACTCCTTGGCTGACGGATTCCCTTCATCATCGGGAAAATAGAAATTCTCGTCAGGAACGCCGTCTTTATCCTGCTCAAGCATCCATTCTAAGCCCTCAACTTGCTCCACAGCCTTGTAGAAATCATCTATCCTGCCAGCTGTTTCAAGCACCAGCACATCTTCGGGATTAGCCCATTCTGCTCCATCCTGCAATTGTATCCGCTTTTTATCAAGCGTCTCTTGCAGAGTCTTGAAGGTAGGCTCCAGCCTGGTCCAGTTTGCGCCTTTGGATGGCATACAGGGAGGAGGCGGATTCACGGGACGCTTTGTCCTGTCCGCCGTGTCGTGCTTTGGAAACACCAAAATTGGATAGTCGTTGTTCATTACTGTTCTATATTAGGTTGTTTCTCAGTTGTATAATTAATTGCATCCCAGTTTTTCAATGCCGCACTCACAATTTTACGCATATCTCCATCCGGCATCTCCATCACATAGCTACGTAACACTGACATACAGAATTCCTCCACTTCTGCATAACTGCATCCGTAGAGTTTCCGTGCTATACCCTCCGTTGAGGTCTCAAAGCCAATCTTATGCTCACGCTGGAAACGTTCCAGAAACATTCCTATGCCCGCCCGTGTGGGTTGCGGTAAGGTCATCCTCATCTGAAACCTGCGCCATACGGCACGATCAAGCAACTCCGGGTGGTTAGTGGCTCCTATGATGGTTACGTAGCTGGGCAACTGGTCCATCTGGAGCAGCAGCGAACTCACCACACGCTTTATTTCACCCGTTTCGTGCAAATCCCCGCGTTCCTTTCCAATGGTCTCAAACTCATCAAAGAACAGCACACATTTCCTAGCGCTCACGTAGTCAATGAGTTTTTTTAGCCTCATAGCCGTTTCGCCCAAGTAAGCACCTACTATAGCCTCATACTTCACTACAAAGAACGGCACCATCAACGCCTGAGCAATAGCTTCCGCCAGACTGGTTTTTCCGTTACCCGGAGGGCCAATCAACAGCATACGATTCCTCGGTTCCACTCCGTAGCTTCTCAGCAGGTCTGCACGGAACTGTTCTTGTATCAGCTGATCGCAGTTATAGCTAACCTCTTGTGGAAGTATTAGACTTGTCAATGTACGTGTAGGCTCCTTCTCTTGAATAAAACTCTCAGGACGCGCCTCGCTCACCACAACTGGAGCATTTCCCCCAGAACCAGAACCGGTAGAAGGATTCTGGAGTGCCGGAGCCTTCATCAACTCGTTTTGCAGACGGTCTGCCAATATGGTGTGCTGCTTGTCACGCTCCTCAGCAATGATGGCTTCTGTTACTTTCTTCACCATCGCCTTGTTACCGCTAGAAGCATACTTTACCAAATCTACTATCAAATCAGCCCTTGCCATAGTCCTTATTTCGTTTTATTCAAAAGTTCTCTAATGTCAACGTCAAGATAATAGGCAATATCATATAGCATTTCCAGGCTTGGTTGGCTGGTATTGGTACACCACCGACTCACTGTTGCCTCGTTCTTACTCAGCCTGGCCGCCAACCATTGGTTTGTGCGTCCTTTTTCGTTGAGCACTGCTTTAATTCTATTCAGCTGTCTAACTGCCATATCTGGGCCAAATTGACGTTATTTGCAATTTATATTGCATTTTATCTAAATCTGCTGCAAAATTACATTTTTTCTTTAATATGACAAAGAAAAAAATATAAAATCATAAGATTCTGCTACTTTTTCTTAAATTTTGTCACAAAAAAAGGGCTGACTCCGCTCAGGAATCAGCCCTATTTTGTAATTTTTCCGTTCCAGACCGTGCCGGGCAAAGCCTCGGCACGGTCTTCCACTCCCCACGCGCATCATGCAGCCGCTAAAACGTCAGCACCATGCGCATTAACCCTCGCTTCCATCCGGCGGCGTGAAATCATCATCTTTATCGCTCTCTTCTTTATCTTGGGTTTCGTCCTCGTGACCCTTATCTTCCTCGTCCACATCCTCAACAGTTTCCATCACATCGCCCACCGTAACATCAGGATGCTCTTTCAAGAACTCATCCAACCACGTATAATCGCCTTCTTCTTTATGTATCTTCCGTTCCGGTTTTTCATTACGCACAGAGATATGCTGTACTTCGTGCCAACCATCGATATCAAAATACCAACAGGCTGACAACTCCTTAATACCTTCTGGCGTGATAGTCGTTGATATCTTTGCAAGTTTCTCTCCCATGATAAAATAGAACAGTTTGTAACCCGTTCTTTTCAGGTACTCGCAAAGGTATTTCTTCTTGATGGCCAAACCAACCTTCTCCAAGCCCAATTGACTGAAAGAAGTGGCGACTATATCATTATCAGCTATTGTGCGAATAACACCGCGCTCCGCAGTATACAGCCCAAGCACATACATCATATCGGCACAAGGAAGGTAAGCATTGCTCAGATAATCCTCTGTGTCCAAACCCTTCTTGTCTTCCTGCAACTGAATAATTGCGGCAAGCATTGATTTCACATTGCCTTCCAGGTCATCCCACTCTCCTTCATCAAAAACAAACCTATAACTGTCCGACCACGGGTATTCGTTCCATAAGAACTCGTATACGTCGGGAGCTTCATGCACCCATCTGCCATAGAAATTCTTATCCTTGGCCCACTCCACAATTTCATCAGCATCTACTGCTTTCACAAAATGAGCATTGAAGAACAGGAAACCCTCTATCTCATAAGCATCTTGCTTGACAGTCTCAGACTCATAACCATACAACCGAACCCACTCAGCCCCTTCTTCGTCCTTGTATTCAAAACGCACAACAGGCACCTTGTCATTATCCTTTACCCAGTCGTATGCCTTATCCTTATCAATATCAAAAGGGCTTTCATAAAGCAGTTTACCTACGGGCTTTATTTCTCCCTCCAGCGTTGGGTCAAAGTAGTTGATTTCTGAGGTACACCACGGATAGTTGTTCGCCAGTTTCTTGAAAGGTTTACTCCAGCTCCAACGGTCTTTCATCTGACAATGATCACAAAGCCTACCCAGAATGTTGTAATATGCCAGCCATTGGTACTTCTTGCCCAAACGCTCTTTCTTATTGTCATAACGGCTTGGAGAATAGCGGTGGTCGTCATACTTCCCGAGGCCGTCATTCCACCCTATTTCCATAATCCGCTGGGCGACCATCTCCTGTATTTCAGAGAGCAAAACCTCTTCATCCCTGTCCTTGTACAGGAAACTATGATTGGTGCTACTACTATTGGTTCCTATAATATATCTTGCAAAGTCCTCGATACCAAACAATGAATTATATAGCATCTTTGAGCCTTGTGTCTTTCCGAAGAACTCTCTGTTACCGTCTGCTTTTTCCTGGCATTGCAAATACACGAATGGCGAAGGCGTATTATTGGGTGGCGTACATTCTTCAAAGAATTTGGATGTGGGAGTCAGATAATGGTCGCGCTCTAGTATCTTAAGTGCCCATTTTCTGATTTGCAAATCCATAGGCCCTTCACGGTATTCACCGTAGAACATCTCTCTCACACATTTGGCGACCTCGCCAACCAAGGTAGTTTCTCTTGATTGAACTACCACACCATATACGGCACACATTATACCTTCTATAACGTATGGATCGTCACAACCCGCCATTGCCTTCAAGATGAAGACACAATCCTTAGGTTTTTCCTGCAGTATTCTATACATTTGTCTTATGAGGCGCGCCCTTGTTTCCGGGTAGGAAGTACACAATAGCCATGATAGCAGTACCAAAGCCCTTGAACGGTCGTTCTCGCTAATGACATCGTATTGCCATCTACTGAAGTCAAAACCGTACTTATCACAAAACAAATTGATCGCCTCCGACCATACGGCATCACGTTCCGGCATGGTCATCCCATTTAGTGTTTTGTGCAATGTCACAATCTCACCACTACCGTAATCATTAAACTTGACAACAAGGGCGCGAATCAGCGCTGGGGTCATACTCTTTAAAAGAAGAGTAATGATATCATTATTAAACTGCGTATTGTATGGCAATGCCTCAACAAGGTATTCTCTTAGCGGGCCAGCCGAAAAAGCCTTATAATTCAATAGGTTTTCTTTTCCGTCGTATGTATCCACGAAAGCGCCTATTAGTCCTCTGAATTTACCGTCATATTCTTCATGTTCTTGGGCCTGTTTCTGCCAATCCAGCAATTGTTCAACTTTTTTGGTATAGTCGGTTTTAGAAGTCAGCAGTACGTAGGCACGCAGAAAGTCACCCATTTTTTCAAAGTGGAACCCAACCAATTCATCTTCCGTATACTCATAGTCCGGCATACTAATAAGAAGATTCTCGTCAAGTGAATTCTTCAGCAAACTTTGACTCCACAACCGACCACGGCAAATGTTATCACCAAGTCTACGGGCTTTCTCCCTACTTATGTCCTGACAATTGTTATAATAGAGAGAATAAGATGCTATCTTCAACAGATATTTTTCAGAAACGTTTCTGAAGATGTCCTCATCCACAAGCTCAGATATTTTCTCATTCCGTTTTCTTATGTAAGCAAGGTAAACGTCAATCTGTTTTAAATCATTATACCAATATCCATTAAGGTAGCGGAAAGAGTCACAAAAAAGTCTTAGAAACAAAGGATTGCGGAAGTCACCCTTAAATTTCTTCCAGTCAAACCCATTGGGGACACCAAAAGCACTGAAATATTGGGTTACCGCATGATGCACATTTTCAAAACCTGATATAGTGTCTCTCTCCCATGCACCAATATCGACGGTTCCTGTTCGAACTGTTATTATCAGTTTTAGGTTCTTATACTTATCAAAAGTCTTTCGAAAAACATCCAACTGCTTCACCCAGTAAGAGCCAGAGGAACACTCATTAATAGCATCAACGATCACCACTCCATACTTGTCCACGGTTGCCATTTTATCATCCAACGCAACCAAAGTAGCGTCTGGGAACCCACAGAGACGGCAAATTTGCTTTTCAACGTTTTCAGACGGTATTAACTGTGCGCCATGTATCAAATAAACATAACAAGGTGATTGATGATGTAGAGCGAACCAACAAACCATGTGGGTTTTTCCAGATCCTGCCTCTCCATCAATAATATAGTTACTTCTATTTAGTTCAAGATATTGTCTAACTAAATCATCTGACCTGTCTATAGATTTTCGTAAGGTTTGAACTGTGTCGCCATTTTTTTGTCCAGGATCTTTCTCAGCCAGTTTCAGAGCCTGCTGCAAAAAATATGTCAAATTAATATAACCACCTAATTCATAGGGCTTATTATACCAATCAAGTATTTGTTTACCCTGAGGCAGTGTACTTGAATAGCCAGCATAAACCTCTTCTAATTCATTAAGTCTTGAGACTATTCCTAAGAAATACTGTTTATCAGAGAATCGCTCAAGCTTCTTCATCAAAGTGTCGTTATCAACATGGACTTTCTCATTATACCTGTCACCAGCGAGATCAACTTGCCTTGTCAACAAGGTTAGTGCATGTCCCAAACCATAAGGATTATTATCTTCCATCTCCCAATTGGAAGAGCATACAAGTCCATGCTCCGCAAGTGTATCGCTAACTGTGGCTAAAGCTTTATAGCCCAAAACCATGTTCATCTGGTCTGTAAGGACACCCACAACAGAACCAGAATCATTCAATACAGGCGAACCAGAGAACCCTTTGTATGAGACAAAACTTAACAACGTAGAAGGAGCCGTAATAACATCATACTCCCTTCCATTGACCGATACGGTTGGTGTTACCGGTATTTCAAACAGATTGCGGCCACCGCCATTTTCATGAGGATAGCCACAAACAATCAAATCAATATCTCTACGGTCAGGAGGTAATGCCAAAAGCCTCAATGGTTCCGGGCATACATAGTCGAAACATTTCAAGATGGCTAAATCTATCATATTGTCGCTATCACCCTTCCATACAACGCTGCACGAATAAGACACATTGCCAATTTGAATAGCCACGCCATCTCCGTTGTCTTCCGCATCAGCCAAAATATGTCTCGCCGTCAATAACAACTCTCCTGTTACGAAGAAAGCCGTTCCCTGATCTGAACCACATATCACGGGAACAACCGACGCATTGCAATATGCTTTATATCTCGACTTCATACGGTTTATTCTCTAAATCCATCTCGCAGGGGAATTCTTCCAATTCGGGCATCGCGCACAAGTCTTTCAACACTGTGTTCTTCCTATTAAAGTGCAGCACGCGTCTTTCTTGTCCATTAAGAGGTTCGGTAATTATGCGCGACAGTGTTTCAAGCGAAGGCCTTTCCTCTTTATTACCACCCGTGAAGTAATAATGCATACTGTCCGCTATCTTCATCAATTCGCTTGTCGTACTGTGGGAACTTCCATGATGTGATACTTTAATCATATCCATGAGATATGGCATCTCCCCTTCAATCTTTCCTTTTAATGAAGCAGCAACAATCCCAGGGTCAGCATCTCCCAACAACAAGAATCGATGATTGTTATACTCATAAACAAATGCTATGGAGCATCTATTAGGCAATGACACCGGCAACACCTTTGTATCAGCAGCTTTCAGAAAAGAATCCTTGGTCGGTTTCGTATAGGTGACTTTTGAAGCGCGTTCTTCTATGATGGTAGTTTCCCATAATCGTAAAAGCACCTCATAGATTTCCTCATCTGCCTTGTATTGCTTTGAATGTTTATCAAAGAACTTGGACCAGAATTCCTTTTTAAATTGCAACTCTAGTGCATTCAGGTCTTCTTGCAAGGGTGACAACATGGTTATTTTTCCATAGTCTCCATCAAGTAGAATTTCTTGGCCGGCAATAACCTCTTCACAAGCCCATGCGGCAGCCCAAGATTCGTTTTTCAGTATTTTTTCACTTAGCGAAATAGCCTCTTTAGCATTTATTTTCCCATCAACAGTCACATTGACTGAAGGAAGTCTTTGCTTCAGTTCTGCCAGAGCTGCTGCCTGCTTTTCACTAAGCACCAGTGGCTGTTCTATTATAGGCCTGTGATAACAATTAAAAAGTATTCTTCCTATTTGCAGATCTGGCAACTTGTCAAGCAGAGAGACCAAGCCTGAAATATGATCATTATCGATGTGCGTTACTATGAGCAAGTCTATTCTCTTATTCAGCTCTTCTGTGATGAAAGTTAATATTTCGTCTTTCAAATAACCACAATCCACCATAATACAGAAGGAACTGTCCTCTTTCTGTAAAATCAGAAAGAGACAGTCCCCTGCTCCGCAATTGAAAGTTCGGAATGTCAGTTTCATGTATTATGACGTTTTAATCATGGATTACAACTCTTTTGGCAAATAGAATTGTGTACAGTCAGATAATTCCACTATCTCAACGCTAGAATTGTCAGGTAGTACTGCCTCTAGTGACAATCTTACAGCTTTTGGATTGGGATCCTGTATATAGACCTTCTTCAACGATTTCATGTTTCTAAAAATCTCACGGTCAGTTTCTCTGTTGAAGAAAGGGAAAGAATAGCCGACTACAACAATCTGTTCTGTATCCTCAACAGTCGCTTTGATGGTATCTTTCATTTTCTGGCTATTCTCAGAATGTTCCCACGCGAATGACAGGTGTGTCTTGAACTGGAAACCCATCTCAGAGGTATCCACATGTGTATTGGAATATGATTCTATTAACTGTAATTCTATTGGCGTTTCAGCATCACCAGTTATATAGGGGATAATCATACCATCAGAAAAAACAGCAGAACCATTTACCTTTATAATACGACCTTCTTCTGTTAGTTGATGCCATTTTCCGCTTGTATTTTTTTCAAATAGAGGTAATACTTTTTCTTGCGTATATGCCCAATAGGCAGATTCGATCTGTGAGTCGTAGTTCCAAGATATAATGCTTATTTCTTTTGGAAGAGAAAGGGTTTCAGCCAATAAGACATTTGCGAGAAATGTGTCATAACGATTGTCTGATTTGTGCTGGAATTGTTCCCAGAAAAAGAACGCGCATAACACATCTTTTAGCTTTGAAAACTGCCTGGATTTACCTGTTAAGTATAATTTTCTTGCGTATGTGTCTATTGTGGCATGCTCCTTTATAGCCGCTTTAAGATCATTAATATCCTGTAACAATTGATCCCTTTCACGAGTTACATCTGCCGGCGTTTTTTTGTAGAGACGCCAATATACGATATAGTCCTTCTCAGGTATCTTTACTGTTTTTATAAAATCGTAAAAAGCATCAAACTCTTGGGGGATCTCAGAAACAACAGGCAGCCCTTCAAGAATATTCTTTGACTCGTCTCTTTTGCCGTAGCTGGCACCTGCGCCAAGGTAATATATTGTTTTGCTCATAGTCTTACCCCCACTGATTCACCCTCCTATATTCCCCACACAAATCTAGCAATTTCTCAAACATCTCTATCCTCTCCGCTTTCATTTCCCCCTTACCCATCAGCTTTTGTTGATGGCGCATCCAGTTCCAGTTATTCCTCTCCTCCAAATAATACTTCGATGGCCTCCGGTGGTTCTCCGCCATGAAGGCCATTATTTCATCATACTTAGCTAACCACCTTTCCTCCTGCGTCATACCCTAAACTATTTCCTCTCATTCAACCACTCATACAGTGTAACCCTTAGCCCGCTAGGCTTAGTCACCATAAACAAATGCTCCTTCAAATCGTACGATATCCAGGGATACTGCTGCAGGTATTCATGGTTCTTCCACCGTCCGTTGTTGGGCTTGATGGCTAATAATGCCACATCCTCTACGCCCTTGTCACAATCCGCATAACCAATCTCCCAACCGCACCAGACAGATTTCAAAGAATCATTCGTAACCACATAAATCACCTTATTGGCCTTTCTGATTCTGGCTTTCAGGTCAACTGCCGTCTGTGCATCCGTCTCGTGCATCATGTCAGGGTCTTCCCAGTCCACATACACATCCGTCACACCCTTGCTATGCTTCAAGAAAAACTTTACCTTCTTGATAAACTCCACATCGCGGCTCGAGTGTGAAATAAAAACCTGATAGCCACCCTGACCAGGCCATTTCTCCTCGGGCATGCCATCCCTATAGCCATACTCCAAGGCCAGCCTCTCAATCCTCCTCTTAGTCAGCAGTTCCTTCGCTTCCATCATCCGTCAAATCTATTATAAAACCTCCCTAAACAACTCATAAAAAGCGTAACTCTCCTTCAAACGCTCATCATTAATCTGGAATTCATCGTATATTGCCTTTGCCGCTCCACCTGTACTGAAAATCGGAAGAAACCTCGCATCCGGGTACATATCTCTTATCATATGGGCTTCAACTACAACACCGTCCATCCCACCGATAAACACTGCACAGTCGGTTGGGTTCTCTTCAAACATCACCCGCCGCATGCGATTAACACTTTCCGACTTATTATTATCAACAGCGTCTATCATGTGAACATCCTTAAAATGCTCCACTTCCTTTGGAATCCGCTCACCAAAGAACCGAGACTGATATATCTTTATCGCCGGCTCTTTATCTCCATAATAGTTTTTGGCCACATTCCACACTAAAGGCGTAATGGCCGGATGACCGCCAAAATAGAATGGCAGCCTTTTCTCCGCACAAACCCTTACAAAAGAGATTACCGCCTCTTTGATGGCATATACATTTTCTGTTCCAAAAAATTCTCTGTCCGGCTGGGGAACACTTGCTGAAAGAAATATCATTTTCGAAGAATTATTAATCGTTAATACTAAACAACTTAACTGGCAAGTACTGATCAAGCCATTTTAAGTGTCGTTTAATGTCATCACGGCAATAAGAGCCATTATATATCACCTTCTTGGTGTAGGTCGAAAACAACGGCATACTCTCAAAGAACTCTTCTGTCTGAAACAGGTCTGTACTTTGCGGAATATGCGTCAGCGGATAATATATCTCGCGAGTAACATCACTCCTTAAAAATCCTCCAGCTTCCTGAAGCGTCAGTCCATACGTACCAAAATGTTTATTCAAGCTAGTGACAACATTCTTTCTCTTAAACAGATAGCTCTGGGCTCGCATTTTCTCGATAGCCAGTGTTATATTATTAATAAAATCATCTCCAAAGGGTTTAGTAGCGTTGATAGGCTCGTGGGTGTCAATCACCTGTGCCATGGCCAGGATATCCATTCTCACACATGGAGCGAATTTCACCTCCAATATCGGGATGCGTAATTCATTGGCTATGTTCACTTCTTCTTTGGTGAACTCACTCTCATCAAAATGCTCTGTATTCATCACCACTATCAGTTCTGTATCATTCAATTCGTGACGTAGGTACTCCTGAAAGTCAACTCCGGCCTGTATACTATAAGAGTCTAAAAAGGGATGATATTTCAGCTTCGTCAGAGCGTCAAACAATTGGTGGGCCAATTCCTCACTATCCTTTCTTCGGTACGATATAAATACCTTTCGGTTAGTATTCACGATGCCAAAAAACGCAAGTATATAATTCTTCAAAGCATGAACGGACCTTTCATCGTTTAAAAAGAAACCATTCAGATTCCTTATGATTTTAGGGATGTTCTGATTGAATTCCGGAGCACTGGGCGCAATTGGCAGAATTTGCTTTTGGCGAGCCAATTCTGCTAAATCCAAATCCCCTTGATAATCGGATGAATCTGCCGTCTTTCCATAATATAGATAAAGAACAGGATAAGCCTTATCCACTTCTCCTTCCCCCTTAAACCTGATCTCAGGGTATTCCTTACATGCCTCAATCAGTTCGTTTGTAAAGAATGGCTCTCCTAATGTTACTATCTGGTATATCATTGTTGTTTAACAAGTTATATTCGTATCAATGTCTATCCGCGCAGCGCCGTTTCTTTCTCTCCTATAATACTGACCATAACAAGGCCCTCGTGATAATGGCTCACGAACACATTGATTATTTCTTTTTCCTCAGCCATATTCCTTTGTTTAAATATTCCCTCATCATTATAGTTCCACATAGAGTTCCATCACCCTTCCCTGCCGTTATATTCATGGAATTTCTTCTTCCGTTTCTCGATGTCATCGTGGCTTTATACTGTAACCGTCACCTTCGCATCCGCAGCCCTCACCGCATTTACTATCAGTGCTATAACGTCTGCCAACAGCGGGAAATAAAAGAAAGTCAAATCCAAATATACTGTATGCGAATCATACCAAACCAATTGATGCTCAATACATGTATACACCGAGGTAATCAACAGGAACACAAATACCGGCAACGTATAATTACCCTTCAGCACATTCCAGGCACTAAGCATCGGTTTCCTATCTTCTTTCACGCCCATATACATCTTCCGATATTTCTCGTCGCGATACAAGTAATAAAACAGGCTCACTGTTATGGCAATAAGAATAAGCCCTCTTATCACAACCTCTTTCATACCCTCCCATCTGATAATCACATGTTCATGCCACCAATCTGCCACCAATGTGTTAAATATCAACGCAAACAAAATGGCAAACACCATCTTCCAGCAAAAACTGGCAATATTGTTTTCTTTCATCGTTTCTTTTTTATCCGATTCCCACGCACTCTCATCGTACATATCTTCTTTGGCTATACCTATCACACGTCCGTTGAGTTTGCTGTTATGAAGCTTTCCCCAGCGGATATTCTTCAGCAGATGATAGCGCTCAACAAGTGGTTTGAATTTCTCGCATCCATATTCCGACAGACAGTTATAATACACCATGATAAGCTCCATATACGAAAGATGCGCTCTCAACAACCCCGCATATTCGTATTTCTCTTGGGCATTGATAAGTTTGCTCTCATCAATGTATTTCAGAATCCTATACAAATAGCGGAAATAGTTGTCTAATACGCCATACATCTCTCGTTCAAAGCCCTCAATACCTTCCTTTTCTATCACCTTCATCAACGGCAGTGGCTTGTCTTCATACAAATATTTAAACACTGCTCTTCCTGTTATGTATTCATGTTCATCGGCAGCTTTGGGGGCTGGCGCGGCAGCTGGCGTTCCCACTCCCCAGGCACTGCTACGCATGGTTGCCGACAATGAGGGTGCCTTCTCATATTCCACCTTCAATTCCGATACAATTTCTTCAAGCGTACCGGTCATATTGAAGAATACGTTCTCAAACTGTATGCGATGCTCGTCTTTCCGCTGCCTGCTATTTTCCGACACCTGCCAGATAATCGTCAGGATAACGCCGCCAAAAGCCAACGACGAAAACAGGGCATTCAAAAGTCCCGCACTGTCGCCGAATGTGCCAATTTTAGGCAGTAAATCCTTATCTGCTATCTCCTGTTTAGTATATATCTGCGACATGAATTCGCTTACATGGCTCACTCCATACGCAAATATAATGATGATTAGCAGGAATATCAGCAGCGTCAAAAAATGAAAATGCCGGCTCTTCATACCCTTAACCAGTCAAAAAACGACGATAATAATCATCCTGAGGCAGTTGCTCGAAATATTTCCGGTCCAGATTGGGGTCAGCCTCAAAATATATTTTCGAGCAGAACTCCATCCACCATTCATCTATGTCACCATAATAGGCTGCCAATTCATTTCGGTCGAATCTCAGTAAGTCTCTGACATCATCTGTCACCTGATATTTTGCCTTCACTTCTTCCAAACCGTCCTGAAAGTATGGTCTCATCTTTTCATGCCACCTCAGCGCAGTCGGACTTATCAACCCTTCGCTCTTCTTAATCTTGTCTTGCAACAATGGTTCTGGCGGCATAAGTCTCCTTCCACCGTCAAACTTATCCAACATCCATTTTGAAACTTCCTCCGACTGCTCAAACAGGAATCCTTCTACTTCATCCAGCTTGTTAAAATCATCATTTGGTCCTAACCTGCAAACAAACTCTTTGTTCCTGCCCGGTCTTTCAAACACCTGTAGTCCTATAGGCAGAACTTTTGATAATGGTGTAAAAGGCTTTTCCAGTCGGTAAAAACTCAGTATCCCATATTTCTTTTTTGAGGGTACAAACGTTCCCGACTCCTCATCATAGTCATTTACTGCATAGAACAAGGCCGTACTTAGACTTGACGTCAGACTGACACATGCCGAAGGAAGCCCGTATGAATGTAATAGTGTCGTTGACGACGACCTGAAATATCGCTGTTTCTTTAGAGGTATGTCTATTCCCCACGAAAGCATCCTAAATAGTGGATTGGTCATCAGCATATTATGCAGGTCAAACCTTCTCAACCGCCAGTAAATACGCTCTACTTTGTCATCATGTATCTTTTGGAGTTTGCTGATAGCTGATGGTATTTCTCCTACTCCGTCCCAGTCTACAGTCTGACCTCTGAATAGCAGTCCCTGATTGGTAATATTCGGACTAAGCAGATACCCCCTCATACGCCAAGGCTCCGGGATGAAGTAATTCCCTTCTATCTTCTTCTCGTCTGCCCTCAGGTGTCTCGGTGCTACCTGATGCGAATAATCCCTTATCAGCTCATACGCGTCTTTCCCTGTAGGATGATGTCCGTATAATGGTTTATGTATCATGTTTATGCCTTCTGTATCTTTGTTTTCGTTCCCCGCGGTAATCGCGGTCCTCTTTCTTCTTCCATTCCCCTGTCGTTTTCGGCAGCCCTATCTTCAATTCTACTTGTACCCTTCTCCTCATCACATTCTCATTCCCGCAAACCTTTGATACAGCTCCACTGAATATTTATCGGTCATACTGGCCACAAAATCCACAATCAATCTCAGCTTACTATAGTTATCCAACTGCTCAACATCAAACTTCCACAGATCATTTTCATTGAAAGTCTTGAACTTTACTTTTTTAAAGTCATGTTCATGAATCGTCACCTCCATCCTACTCTTTGAAATCACCGCTTTTATCTTGGACCGATATTTCTTATCCTCACTGAAAGCATATCTCATCAAAATGTCCAGCAAGCCGTTAATTACAGAGTTGCCCGTTAATTCCAGTTCTTGAATATCTCTTCTTGCAATAATCTTTCGTTGGGCAAATTCACTCAGAGCGCTAAACACGCAATAATTATCTTCCTTCAACAATTCATTATCATACTTGCCATTGTCAATATCCTCCAAGTGATTGATAAAGTTATCAATGGTTAGTTTTGTAAGATAATCTATCATCTTAACACGGAAATCCAATATCAAACGTCTCTTGTCTTTATCGGTGTTGTTTGGCCATTTTCTTTTGAAGCCTATAAGATTCTCAATAGAAAATTTCTGAGCATTCTTCTTACCATGAGCATACTCTTTCAAAAAATCGACCTTATTGTTCTCAACAGCCTTCTCATAAACATACATATTCAAGGCCTTTATCATATCATCAAACGAGTACCAGTTTATGTTGTACCCGTCCTCCATATCCATAATGCCATAACAGATACTATCAGCAGCTTCAACCAAGAAGGATAAAGGATGCCTTTTAATCTCCTCTTTCTTAGTCTTTTCATTAACCTTCTTCATGTTGCAGCATTTCACTATTTTACCAAAAATGTCTTCCTCGGTAAAGAAAATGCCATGTTTATGGTCACCTACATATTTACCACCAGCCTTTCCTTTATTGGGATATTTCAAATAAGCACCCAGCGTAGGATATGCTAGGTTTAGTCCATCCAGTGTTCCTGTATATTGCAGTTTTGACACAATTCTAAGGCCTAATGCATTACCGTCAAATTGGGTAAAGTCCCATGCCTGTCTTTCTGTTATTATATGGTGCTCTTCCAGATATTTCTTGAAATAATTCTGGATGGTTATCTCACCGAAATGGCCAAACGGAGGATTGCCAATGTCATGAAGCAATGCTGCTGTTCTCAATATGGCAGAAATGCTGGCATCGTAATCGTAAGCCTTTTCTCCATATATCTTTTTAAAGGCTTCAGTTCTAGTATAAATATGGGCAAGAGATTCTGCTACACTCATCACCATCATCGAATGAGTCAGGCGTGTTAAAATTGTATCTCCACTTGTCAGAGGTATCACCTGAGTCTTGTCGTGCATCCTCCTTAAAGCAGGACAAAATATTACACGTCCCAGGTCACTTTCAAATGGATTCCTTAAATCCCAATCAACAGAAGCATGGGTTCCAGATTTCCTAAGCCTTTCAGGGCTAAGATACTTATCCCAGTTTATGGGATATAATTCTTTCTCGTCCATAAAACACAGATTATATATTATTTCCAAATCTCCTTCAACAGTACAGCCGGCACATACGCAATCGCCACACTTGCTATACCTTCAAGTTCTACGACTACCCTTTTGCAGTGCTTTACACGGCGAATCACACCTGTCACGCCCTCAAACGCACCACCCATAATCTCCACACGTTTGCCTTCTTTACCAACGACCGTCTCGTTATCCAAGAACATCACGCTATCGTCAGTCACAGAAGCCACCCGCATAAAGTTCGCCATATCTCTATCCGACACAGTCATAATCGCATGCTCACGCGAGGCCGTATGGTCTATCATATACCTCAGCGGCCCCAGCACCTCGTTCGACTGTTTCAGCTCGCTCACCCGCTCTTGCGTCGACCTGACAAAAATCAGATTACTAATCGCCGGCACCAACTCCCTCCGCAGTTCCGTCGTTCCGTATATCCGTTTTATCCGTG
>CACWOS010000049.1 GCA_902762565.1 uncultured Prevotellaceae bacterium | reverse complement strand
CAACTCTCTCGTACAGGTTGTTGCTTGGTACGACAATGAGAACTCTTACACTTCTCAGATGGTTCGCACCATTAAGTACCTCGCTGAGCTGAAATAATACAAGCCCATATAGGTAAAAATTGCCACTCGATTTTGTCGAGTGGCTTTTTTGCGTTTTTATTTGGTATTTTCAACACTTATTCGTAACTTTGCACCGTCGATAAACTAAAAGAGAAAGCAATAACAATCCATTAAATCTTAAAAACATTATGGCTTATCAAGAAGTAGCAACGACGGGCTATGGTACCCGTGTAGGAAATTCGTTTAAGGCGATTGGTTCAGGAATCCTGCTGTTCATCGTAGGTACGTGTGTGCTATGGTGGAACGAAGGTCGTGCAGTAAAAACTGAAAAAATGCTCGACGAGGCAGGCAGTGCCTATGTTGAGATGGAGAATCCCAGCAAGAAGGATGCCTCGCTGGAAGGCGAACTGATTTGTGGTACGGCATTGGCAACCACTGAAGATTCCCTGAGTGATCAGCAGTTCGGCATTGGTGCCAAAGCTATCTCGCTGCGTCGTAGCGTAGAATACTACCAGTGGGTAGAGCACGCTGAGGAGAAGAAGGAAGACAAACTGGGTGGTAAGGAAGTAACCACCACCACCTATACTTATTCAAAGGAGTGGGTGAGCCGTCCCATTGAGTCGGGTCAGTTTAAGGATCCTGCTTATCAGAACAAGAACATGGTGCTGACCACCGTTGAGGATGCTGAGCAGTATGCCGAGAACGTATCGTGGGGCGCCTACAAGCTCAATGAGAGTCTGATTCACAGCATCTCTTCGCGTGAAGGACTGGATCTGGCTATCGCTGAAGACTTGCTGAAACAGATGGACAAGAGCGCGCAGACAGCCTATGAGCGTTTTTATGGTGTGAAGAAACAGCCTGTAGAACAGCCTGTTGAGACCGTCGTGCTCTCTGATAGTGCCAAGGCTGTGGCCGACTCGCTGAAGGCTGTGAACGACTCTATTAACGAGGCAATGGCCAAGGCAGAGAACAAGAAAGACTTCGAGTATATCCATCAGGCAGGCAATGTGCTCTACTATGGTCGCGTGCCTGGTTCGCCTGAGGTTGGTGACGTTCGCGTGACCTTCGAGAAGGTCGTTCCTGCCAAGGTTACCGTTATGGCCGTCGTTGATGGCGACAGTTTCAAGCCATTCAAAGCCAAGAACGGCAAGCGCTTCCAGACCCTCGTGATGGGTAAGAAGAGTGGCGACGAGATTATTGAAGCCGAGAAAGAGGCTAACAATATGTGGACGTGGGCTCTGCGTATCCTTGGTGTCCTGTTGGTGATTGGTGGTCTGAAAGGTATCTTCGGCTTCATCGAGACCATTCTTAAGGTCGTACCTTTCATTGCCGGCATCTTCGGATGGGGTGTTGGTCTGGTCTGCACCATTGTGGGTGTTGCATGGTCGCTCATCGTCATCGCTATTGCATGGCTGTTCTATCGTCCGTTGCTGGGCATTACGCTGCTTGTGCTGGCAGGCTTCCTCGTTTGGGTATTTGCCTTCAAGGGCAAGGATAAGCTGAAGGAACTTGCAGCCAAGGCTAAGGAGAAGAGCGCTAAACCCGCTATGACGCCTGTTGAGTAGTAAAATATGGAATGTGACATGAAAAAATGGATGATTTTGGCCATCTGCGTGATGGTGGCGAGTATATTCCCAGCTACCTCATTGCTGCCTTCGAGGGTTCTAAGGGACTGGAATTGTGTTATGAGCATGGTGCACCTGAGAGTATTACTGTCGGCATGCTCTTCCCACGTAATGATAAACTCGAGGAACAGATGTATGAGGGCTACCACGTGATGATTGACGAGGAAATGCCTGTCTGGAAGAAGGATATTGCCGAGATGAACAAACTCTTCCTTCAGAAAGACCCGTCAGGACATAAGGGTATCAAGTTGACGAAGTGGGCTCATATATGGATGGACGACTACGAGACAGAGTGGATTCACCTGATGGATAAAGATGAGCAGTATGGTGGTATCTTTGTTCGTAAAAATGGTAAGATTCAACTCATGCAGGTTGAAAATCCCAAGCGTAAGTTTTTGAAGATGGAAGCGAACGGTATTGCTTACCTGAAGTATGCAGGGCCTGCAGGTGGTCCCACATGGGCTACAGAAATCTATGGCTATAAAAGTGGTAAACAAGTGGAGCATTTCGAGATGCTAGAAGTGGAAGGCGAGATTGACGGATGTGGACTGAACGACAAGGAGATGACACCTGAACAAGGTCGTGCCTATGTCAATAAGTTTGCTGACGCCCAACCTCTGAACCAATCATGGACTGAACCTGGTGCTGGTCAAGAATGAAAATAATGGCCGTCTGGCTTTGTCGGACGGCTTTTTTTGTTTATCTTTGCAACCAAAATGGTCAAAATAATGAATCAGAACATAGAAAAGCTCTTAAAAGGTTGCGGATGCTTGTCGATAGGTGGTTTGGCATTTGTGATTCTGTTAGGCATCGTCGGCACGTGTGTTGGCGATGATGAAGATAGTGAAGCGAAGGATGCACTGAAGGCAAAAGTAGATAGTATCACCCAACAGAAGGACTCACTCATGGTGAACGAACCGCTTGAGGGTGACCCCTATCAAGAGCTTGACGACCTGATTGGTCTTGAAGGCGTCAAGACTGAAGTGCGTTCGTTGGCTAATTTTGTGAAGCTACAGAAGCAGCGCGAGGCAAAAGGACTGAAGACAGCCAAGGTCTCGTATCACCTTGTGTTTTATGGGTCGCCTGGTACAGGTAAGACCACAGTGGCCCGTATCGTAGGTCGTATCTACAAGGATTTGGGCGTATTGAAGAAAGGTCATACCGTTGAGACGGACCGTGCTGGACTATGTGGACGCTATGTTGGTCAGACAGGTCCCAAGACGGATAGTGTCGTTGCCAAGGCATTGGACGGCGTGCTTTTCATCGACGAGGCCTACTCACTTGTTCCAGAGGGTGGGGCTGGCAATGACTATGGACAGGAAGCTATCTCGACAATCCTAAAACGTATGGAAGACTATCGTGATCGTCTTGTCGTCATCGTTGCTGGTTATAAGGATGAGATGCAACGTTTTATTGACTCGAATCCAGGTCTTCAGTCGCGTTTTAATCGCTATATAGATTTCCCTGATTATACAGGTGCTGAACTGACGGATATCTTCAAGATGTATATGAAGAAAAATCAGTACACGTTGTCCAAGGAGACTGAAGCTTATTTGAAGACGCGCTTCAACTATGCCGTAGAGCATAAAAACCGTAATTTCGGTAATGCCCGCTATGCGCGTAACGTGTTTGAAAAGAGTATTCAGGCTCAGGCGAACCGTTTGGCTAACGAAAAGGATCTCGATAAAGAAAAGTTGACGGAACTGACTATCGAGGACTTGAAAGACGGTTTTGCTTCCAAGACAAATATAAGACCGTAAAATCTGAGGGTGACAGGAATGCAACAGATGATTACCATACTTGGACCTACGGCTAGTGGAAAAACACCATTGGCTGCTGCTTTGGCACAACAGATAGGTGGAGAAATTATCTCTGCCGATTCCCGTCAGGTTTACCGTCGTATGGATATTGGAACAGGTAAGGACTTGGCAGATTATAGCCTTGTGGTCGATGGTCTCGCTGTCGACATTCCCTATCATCTGATTGACATCTGTGAACCTGGTACCAAGTACAACCTCTTCCAGTATCAGCAGGATTTCTTCGATGCGTATCAAGATATCAGGAGTAGGGGAGCGGTACCCATCCTTTGTGGTGGTACAGGACTCTATATCGAAGCTGTACTGAAGGGCTATCAACTCTCGCCTGTACCTCAGAACCCAGAATTGAGAGCTCGTCTGGAGGGTAAGACACTTGATGAACTGACCCAGCTGCTGGTAGAACTGAAGATGCAGAATGGTTCAAATATGCACAATAAAACGGATGTAGACTCCTGTCAGCGTGCTATTCGTGCCATCGAGATTGAGACGTATAATCATGAGCATCCTGTGCCCCGTCGTGAATTGCCACCTGTCGATTCACTCATCATTGGTGTGAATATAGACCGTGAGGCACGTCGTGAGAAGATTTCCAAGCGTTTGAAAGCTCGTTTGGAGGAAGGCATGATAGACGAAGTCAAGGGCTTGTTGGCTGAGGGCATTCCTGCTGACGATCTTATCTATTACGGATTAGAATATAAGTTTGTGACGGAATATCTCACAGGTAAAACGACCTACGATGAAATGTATATGCGTCTGGAGATTGCTATCCATCAGTTTGCCAAGCGTCAGATGACTTGGTTTCGTGGCATGGAACGCCGAGGCTTCACTATTCACTGGATAGATGCCTTGCAACCGATGGAACAGAAAGTGGCGAAGATTCTTGAAATCGCACAATTGGATAATAAATCGTAAATTGCCAAATAGTAAATGAAAGACAATCGTTGGGGCATTCTCTATTGCCCAAAGGGAAAAGGTTCGAAGCAGCGGGAGAAGATTCAGAAGGTGCTGGACGAGCGACAGGTGGCGTATGACTTCGTGCAGAGCGAGTCGGCAGACAGCGTGGAGCGATTGGTCACTATGCTTATCCATAACGGCTATAAAACTATTATTATTGTAGGTGGCGACTCGGCACTGAACGATGCTGTCAATTGTCTGATGAATGAAGAGAAGCAGGTGCGCGATTCGATAGCCTTGGGTGTCATTCCTAATGGTGTCCTTAATGACTTCGCTCGCTATTGGGACTTCAAAGAGGGCAACCTAGAACAAACTGTCGATTGGCTCATTAAACATCGTGTACGTACGATAGACTTAGGTTGTATTCGTTATCAGAACAAGCAAGGCGAACAATGTCACCGCTACTTCCTGAACTGTATCAATATCGGACTCATTGCCGACATCATGAATCTGCGTCGTCAGACCCACTCGTTGCTGGGCTCCAAGACATTGGCGTTCATCGTTTCTATCTTCCTGATGATTTTCCACCGCATGGACTATAAGATGCATGTCCATATCAATAGCGACGAGGTTAATAGAAAGGTGATGACAATGTGCATTGGTAGTGGTCCAGGATACGGACAGACGCCAAGTGCGGTGCCCTATAATGGTATGCTTGACGTATCGATGGTCTATCATACTGAGATTATGCAGGTGTTTGCAGGACTATGGTTGCTCATCACGGGACGTTTCCTCAATCATCGTGCCGTCCATCCCTTCCGCACCCGTGAGGTGAGAGTAGAGGAGGCTAAGCACGCGCTGGTTGGAGTGGATGGTCGCTTGCTTGGAACACCACAGGGGTCATATCGTATAACAATCGAACAGGAGGTCATTAATTTCCTCATTCCAGACTGAAAAAGTGTGAAATAAACGAAAAAACGGGCGTTTTTTTAAAAAAATGCTCGTTTTATTTTGTAGTCCCATGAAAAATGCCTAACTTTGGGGGAAAATATAATTCCTAAAACAAAATTGATATAAAATAGAAACAAGGAACTATGAGTTATTTACGATTTGAAAAAGCGGTAATGACCAATTTGGAGGAGTCGCTCCGTCGTGAATTACTTCGGACAAACCGTTCTGGCGCTTACAGTGCATCAACACTTGTAGACTGTAACACGCGCAAGTATCATGGTCTGCTCGTTGTTCCCGTACCTGAGTTGGACGATGACAACCATGTGTTGCTCTCATCGCTCGACTGTACGGTTATTCAACACGGTGCTGAGTTCAATCTCGGACTCCACAAGTATCAGGGCAATAATTATAGCCCTAAGGGTCATAAGTACATCCGCGAGTTTAGTTGTGATGTTGTGCCAACCACGCTCTATCGCGTCGGTGGCGTGTTGCTGAAAAAGGAAGTGGTATTCCAGCACTATGAGGACCGCATTCTCATCCGTTATACGCTGGAGGATGCCCACTCGGCTACTACACTCCGTTTCCGTCCATTCCTTGCCTTCCGTTCCGTTCGTCAGTTTACACACGAGAATGCTACGGCATCGCGAGAGTATCATCCTGTGGACAACGGTATCAAGACGTGTATGTATGCTGGCTATCCCGACCTTTACATGCAGTTCTCGAAGAAGAACGAGTTCATCTTCCATCCTGATTGGTATCGTGGGGTGGAATATCCGAAGGAACAAGAGCGTGGTTATGCCTCTAATGAGGATCTTTACGTACCTGGTTACTTCGAGATGAGCATCAAGAAGGGAGAGAGTATCATTTTCGCTGCTTCTACATCAGCAGCCAAACCCAGCACATTGAAAAAGATGTTTGACGAGGAGGTGGAAGACCGCGTGCCTCGTGATAATTTCTATCACTGTCTGGTGACGGCTGCCCATCAGTTCCATTTCCGCGATCGCCGCAGTGGCACTATGGAGAAGATTGATAAGAAGGACGAGCGTTACCTATTGGCAGGCTATCCTTGGTTTAAGGCCCGTGCCCGCGATACATTTATAGCTTTGCCTGGTCTGACACTTGCCATTGGCGAGATTGATTATTTCGAGATGGTAATGAAGACCTCAGAGAAAGCTCTTCGCGAGTTTATGTCTGATAAGCCTATTTCTGGTAAAATCTACGAGATTGAACATCCCGACGTACCGCTGTGGGCCATTTGGGCTATTCAGCAGTATGCCAAGGAGGTTGGTAAGGAGCAGGGCTATAAGATGTATGGCAAGTTGGTAAAAGACATCGTAATGTATGTTCTCGCTGATGGTCATCCCAATATGCGCCTCGATGATAACGGCCTGCTCTATGCCAATGGTCGTGAAAAGGCCATCACGTGGATGAACTCAACGGCTAACGGACGTCCCGTTGTGCCGCGCTCTGGCTATATCGTTGAGTTTAACGCGTTGTGGTATAACGCCTTGAAGTTCTGCGCTTCACTTGAGGCCGAGTTCGGCGATAAGAAGTTTGCTGAAAAGCTTGAGAAACAAGCTGAGGTGTGCAAGACGTCGTTCATCGATACTTTCATGAACGAGTACGGCTATCTGTTGGACTACGTGGATGGTTCGATGATGGACTGGAGCGTTCGCCCCAACATGATATTCCCTGTGGCCTTCGATTATTCGCCACTTAATCAGGAGCAGAAGAAGAGCGTATTGGATATATGTACGCGCGAACTACTGACACCCAAGGGCCTGCGTTCGCTGTCGCCCAAGAGCGGCGGCTATAATCCGATGTATGTCGGTCCTCAGACGCAGCGCGACTACGCCTACCATCAGGGTACGGCATGGCCTTGGCTGGGCGGTTTCTACATGGAAGCCAGCCTGAAACTCTATAAGCGCACCCGCCTCTCGTTCATCGAACGTCAGATGGTGGGCTATGAGGAAGAGATGGACTATCACGCACTGGGAACCATCAGTGAACTGTTCGACGGCAACCCGCCTTTTCACGGACGTGGTGCAATGGCTTTCGCCATGAACGTCGCTGAAATCCTGCGTGCGCTGAAGTTACTCGAGAAGTATTCGTATCAAAAATAAATAAGGAGGAGACGCTATGAAAGTTTTAATGTTTGGATGGGAGTATCCTCCTCACGTATTCGGTGGACTTGCCACTGCTAACTACGGTATCTCGCAGGGTCTGCATGCGCAGGGCGATATGGATATCACGCTCTGTCTGCCCAAGCCCTTCGGCGATGAAGACCGTTCCGCTTGTCAGATTGTGGCCATGAATGCTGTGCCTATTGCCTATCGCGACGTTACTGCTGATTATGTTCGTGAACGTGTAGGTAACATCATGGATCCTGACCTTTATTTCCGTCTGCGCGATCACCTGTATGCCGACTTCAACTACATGCACGTCAACGATCTGGGTGCTATGGAGTTTGCAGGCGGTTATCCTGGTAATCTGCACGAGGAAATCAACAACTATTCGATTATCGCTGGTGTCGTTGCACGCACGCTGGACTATGACATCATCCATGCTCACGACTGGTTAACTTATCCTGCAGGTATCCATGCTAAACAGGTGAGCGGTAAGCCGTTATGCATTCATGTGCATGCTACGGATTTCGACCGTTCGCGTGGTAAGGTGAACCCCACGGTTTACTCTATCGAGAAGAACGGTATGGACAATGCTGACTGCATTATGTGTGTGTCGGAGCTGACCCGTCAGACCGTTATCAACCAGTATCATCAGGACCCACGTAAGTGCTTTACGGTACATAATGCTGTGTATCCTTTGCCTGACGAATATCAGGCTATTCCTCGTCCTGACCATACGGGTAAGGATAAAGTGGTGACCTTCCTTGGACGTATCACGATGCAGAAAGGTCCTGAGTACTTTGTTGAGGCTGCCAATATGGTGATTCGTCGTACTCGCAATGTACGCTTTTGTATGGCAGGTTCTGGCGACATGATGGACGCCATGATTTATCTGGCTGCAGAGCGTGGCATTGCAGACCGTTTCCACTTCCCTGGCTTTATGCGAGGGAAGCAGGTGTACGAGTGTCTGAAAGACTCTGATGTCTATGTCATGCCGTCTGTTTCTGAGCCCTTCGGTATTTCGCCATTGGAGGCTATGCAATGCGGAACGCCGTCTATCATCTCGAAGCAGTCGGGCTGTGCTGAGATTCTGACCAACTGTATCAAGGTGGACTATTGGGACATCCACGCATTGGCTGACGCCATCTACAGCATCTGCGCCAACGAGTCGCTCTTCAAGTACCTCAAGGAGGAGGGCAAGAACGAGGTTGACCAGATTACGTGGGAGAAGGTCGGTGCCTGGATTGCAACGCTCTATAAACGTACTTTAGGATGGGAAACCGCCTAATTGTAATAACGAAATAACGTAATAACGAAATTAGAAAAAAGCATTATGAAAACAATTTGTTTATATTTCGAGATACATCAGATTATTCATCTGAAGCGCTACCGTTTCTTCGATATCGGTACCGATCATTATTACTATGATGACTACGAGAACGAGCGTAGCATTACCGACATTGCCAACCGAAGCTATATGCCTGCCCTGACCGCTATCGGCGATATGATTAAGGAGCATGGTCAGTATTTTAAGGTTGCTTTTAGCCTTTCTGGAACAGGAATTGAACAGCTGGAGTTCCACGCTCCGCAGGTCATTGCCAAGTTGCAGGAACTGAACCAGACCGGTTGCGTAGAGTTCCTGGCAGAGCCTTACTCACACGGCTTGTCGTCATTGGCCAACGAAGAGACCTTCGCCCTCGACGTGAAGAAGCAGTGTGCCAAGATTGAAGAGTTGTTCGGCAAGAAGCCTACCGTAGCACGTAACTCGTCGCTGATCTACTCTGACGACATTGGTGGACAGATTGCCGCTATGGGCTTCAAGGGTATGTTGACTGAAGGCGCCAAGCACGTGCTGGGTTGGAAGTCGCCCCACTACGTTTATAACTGTAACATTGCTCCGAACCTCAAACTGTTGCTGCGCGACGTAGAGCTGTCTGACGATATCTCGCTGCGTTTCAACAATCCTGACTGGGAGGGTTATCCTCTGTTTGCCGACAACTACATCGACCGTATTGCTCGTCTTCCTGAGGAAGAACAGATTATCAACATCTTTATGGAGCTCTCGGCTTTGGGTATTGCTCAGCCGCTCAGCTCAAATATCCTCGACTTCCTGAAGGCGCTGCCCGCATGTGCTAAGGAGAAGGGCATCACTTTCGCTACGCCTACAGAGATTTGCATGAAGACCAAGAGCGTTGGTGCCATCGATGTTCCTGACACCCTTAGTTGGGTCGATGAGGAACGCGACTGCTCTTGCTGGCTGGGTAATGCCATGCAGCGCGAGGCCTTCAACAAACTCTACAGCGTTGCCGATCGTCTGCGCATTGCCGACGATCCACGCATCAATCAGGACTGGGACTATCTGCAGGCCAGTAACAACTTTCGCTTTATGACCACTAAGGCTTCTAACGTTGGTCTGGATCGTGGTATTTACAGCGGACCGTTCGACGCCTTCACTAACTATATGAATATTCTTGGTGACTTCATCAACAGAGTGAACGCCCTGTATCCTCCTGAAATCGAGAACGACGAGCTCAATGCTCTACTTACTACTATCCGTAATCAGGGTGATGAAATTGAGATGAAGGATAAGGAGATTACCCGTCTGAAAGCCCGTCTCGAGAAGCTTGAGCCAAAGAAGGATGCTCCGAAAAAGACTTCTGCCAAGAAGGCTCCTGCTAAGAAGGCGGAGAAGAAGGCAGAATAGAATGATATAAAAATCCGCGAAAAACATTTCTCCTTTCGCGGATTTTTTGTATCTTTGCAGGCACAAAGCCACTAAAATGATGACCCTTTAAAATTAGACTTATGAGAATAATGTTGCGCCTACTATTAATACTTTTGGCTTCATGCCTTTTGCCATCCTCCTCTGTTGCACAGTCGTGGACGGCCGATAATGGTAATGGTACGTTTACAAATCCTTTGTTCTACGACGAGTTCTCTGACCCAGACATCATTCGTGTTGGCGATGACTACTATTTGGCTGGAACAACGATGCACAGCGTGCCAGGACTTGTCATCCTGCATTCCAAGGATCTTGTCAACTGGGAGAATGTCAGCTACTGTTTCGACCGTTTTGACTTCTCTGAGGATAAGTTCTCGTTGAAGAACCATCAGGAAATTTATGGTCAAGGCATTTGGGCGCCGGCAATCAGGTATGCCAACGGACAGTTCTATGTTTTCTCGAACATCAATGGCAAAGGATTACAGTGCTACACCTCGAAGGACATTCGTGGTCCGTGGAAGCATCACAACATGCAGGGCAACATCTACGACCTCTCTGTACTCTTCGACGATGATGGCAAGATTTATGCCATCCATAAATATGGTGAGGTGCATTGTACGGAATTGAAGCCTGACATGAGTGGTCCTGTTGAGGGTACTGATCGGGTCATTATTCCTGAAGGCAGTGGAGTGGGTGAGGGTCACCATATGTACAAGATTGATGGTATGTACTACCTCATCTCCACGGACTATTCCCCCAACGGGCGCACGCTGTGTTCGCGCTCGAAGAGTATTTGGGGACCTTACGAAACACGTGTTATTTCGGCTGATGAGACCTATGGCTATCATGCTGTAGGTCGTACTGTCGTTCCGAAGGGCGAAAAGTATCGCATCGGCAGCGATGGTGCTAAGTTCGGCATAGCTTATTCTAGTGCCGACGCCACGGGATGCGACAATGCTCATCAGGGTGGTATTGTGCAGGCTCAGGATGGTTCCTGGTGGGCGTTGCTCATGCAAGATTTCCATTCTATAGGCCGTACTGTCTGTCTAATGCCAATGACGTGGAAGGATGGTTGGCCTATGGTTGGTCTTGAAGGTAATTTAGGTCGTGCCCCACGCACATGGTTCAAACCTAATATTAATGCAGATGTGAAGCCTCATGCTCCGTACGACCGTAACGAGCAATTCGACGGAAAAACCCTTGGACGTGTATGGCAGTGGAATCATAATCCTGACGATAGCAAGTGGAGCCTGAAGAATGGTCGTCTTCGTCTTCAGTCGATGCCAGCTGAGCAGTTGATGTGGGCCCGCAATACGCTCACCCAGCGTGTCATCGGTCCTACTTCGCTTACTACTGTAGAACTTTATGTTGGAGGCATGAAGGACGGCGATGTTGCAGGCCTAGGCAATATCAATGTCCCCTGTTCTTGGATAGGTATCGTCAAAGAAGGCCAGCAGCTCACCATCCGTTGTTACGAACAGCTGAAAAACGAAACGGTCAATGTACCTCTTCAATCCGCCAAGGATAAGATTTGGCTTTGCTGCATGGGTGATTACGATAACAATCAGATACAGTATTCTTACTCGTTCGATGGTCAGTTGTATAATCCTGTAGGTCGCATGATGCCGCTCTCTTACCAGCTTATCACTTTCCAAGGTTCGCGTCATGGTCTCTTCTCGTATAATGTGAAAGGAAAGAACGGTGGTTTTGCCGAGTTCGATAACTTTACCGTCAAGGAACAGAAGGCAGACCGCAGCAAGAATATTCCCTTAGGTAAGACTATCCGAATTTTCACCAAGGCGATGAGTCGTCCTGCTGTTGCCTTAAAGCACGGTGTGCTCCATGATACTAGTTCTAGTGACACCAGCGATCAGACCAAGTTCCGTGTCATCGACAAAGGACAGGGTAAGGTTTCCCTCCAGTGTGTCGATGGTCGCTATGTGAAAGTCTATGGTTTCGGTTTGCCTGGCGATGTACGCTTCACCACCGACCCGAATGAGGCTGAAATATTCCTATGGCAGGACTATCTCGACCACGAGTTCATGCTCCTTTCATTGAAGAATCATAAGTATTTGGGCAAGAGTCCAACAACGGGCAGTCCCTATTCTATGGATTTCGCTGGTCCTGACCCTGCCCGTCGTAATGGTGCTGTCCTGCGCTGGGAAGAATAATGTTTCTTTTATAAGTGCTTTTTGAAAAAGTCAAGCACGCGTTGCTGAGAGCGCTTGCCACAGCTGTGTGGCATGTCCCACAACTCTGTTTCCAGACGCTCGTCGGCTCCTTGACTCTTCCATGTCTTGTGCATCGTGGTGAATGCTTTCTTCACACCAGCCACGGGAAATAGTTTATCTTGTGAACCATTGATGAACAGCATGGGTTTAGGACATGCCATGCTAGCCACATGCGGATAGTCCATCCAACGGCGCAGTCCAGGAAAACAGTTGGCAAAACCGCCATTTTCCGTCCGGTCATATTTGAATCCCATCTGTTCGTCCGTAGTCACCATCCAGCAGATAGCTGTACCCACCTTGATGCGATCGGAGAGGGCTGCAAGCATCCATGCACGATAGGCTCCCATTGACCATCCTGTGCAACCGATTCTTGAGGCGTCCACTTCTGGCATTTGGGCTAGGAATTCTGTACCAGCAATATCGTCATATGTCATCCATGCTGAAAGATTGATTCCATACATCATCATATTGCCCGCAATCATGTCGTAACGGTCGCGACGAGCGCCTTCCATCTGTCCGCGTTCGCCCCACATGGGAGCATCAGCTGAGAAAACCACATATCCATGCTGAGCCAGATAGTCACCAAAAAACTGTCCTTCGTAACCTTTCAGCCACTCTTCGGCATCCTTAATGACTGTTGAGTCCTCACAGGCCAGCGGACGTATCATCTTTTCCTTGCCTATAAACAGGTGAGCACCGTGGTCGTGCAGACAGTTCACAGCAGGGAAAGGTCCCTTGCCGTCAGGTATCAGCACGTATGCTGGAACAGTATAGTATCGTGAGAGCCTGATTTCAATTTTCCTAGCTTTGTAACCATCGCGCTGCTCCTCGAAAAGCTCCTTTGTCTCATAACCGTTTGATGGTGCAGGAGGAGGCATCAGCATGCAGTCGAAGACCTTCTGGCGGGCCACTCGTCGCCACTCGTTAAAATCCTTGATATGACTGTTCTCCCAAGCCAATGGAAAGTCGAAGTCGGCTATTAGTGAGTCGGCATAGACTGGCAGATTGCGCTTAAACTCATACTTTTCACGTTTCTGAGCGTAGGAGCTGTAGTTGCAAAACAGAATGAGTGCAACGGCTAATAGAAATGCTTTTGTGTTTTTACTCTTCTTTTTCATGATGCAAAGGTACTAATAACCAATTAATCTTGCAAATCTTTCGGAAAATCTTTGTTTATCTAGCTCTTTTTTTGTACCTTTGCAGCCGATATGAGAAAGCTATCATTTTTGATAGGGGTACTTGTAAATGGTCAAGCGTAGACCAGACCCCCTTTAACAAAACAAGAACAAAATGGAACAAGAAAAAAGAAAAGTCAGCGTGCTGTTTATGCTTTTCGGCACACTGTTCTGCGTCTGCCTGATTACGGCAAACGTATTGGAAACAAAGCAATTATCATTCGGACCGGTCAATCTGACGGCGGGTATTATTGTGTTCCCCGTGTCGTACATCATCAACGACGTGGTGTGCGAGGTTTGGGGCTATGCACGTACACGTATGCTGATATGGATGGGGTTTGCCATGAACTTCTTCTTTGTCATTATGGGAGGTATAGCTGACTGGATTCCGGGAGCACCGTACTGGCATGGTGAAGAAGGATTCCACACTGTGTTTGGACTGGCTCCGCGTATCGCTGCGGCATCGTTTATTGCCTTTATCGCTGGTTCGTTTATCAATGCCTACGTGATGAGCCGCATGAAGCTGTCGGCCAAGGACAGTGGGGCGTATAAGACAAACTTCTCGGCACGTGCCATTTTGAGTACCGTGTTTGGTGAGTTGACAGACTCCATTATTTTCTTCCCGTTGGCCTTGGGTGGTGTCATTCCCTGGGAAGAGATGCCTTCGCTGATGATTAGTCAGGTAACGCTGAAGACTCTATACGAAATCGTGGTGCTGCCTATTACCATCCGCGTGGTAGAATTTACTAAGAAGCACGACCATGAGGACGTGTATGATGAGGACATCAACTATAACATATTTAATGTATTGAAGATTTAGTTTACAGTTTACAGATGAACAGAGAAAATGAGGGCCTGCAGCAGCTAGGCCGTAAGACGGAATATAAGATGACGTATGCACCCGAAGTATTGGAAACGTTCGAGAATAAGCATCAAGGTAATGACTATTGGGTACAGTTCAACTGCCCTGAGTTTACCAGTCTATGTCCGATTACCGGTCAGCCAGACTTTGCGGAAATCAAGATAGCCTATATTCCTAATAAAAGGATGGTGGAGTCGAAGAGCCTGAAGCTCTACCTTTTCTCGTTTCGCAATCATGGCGACTTCCACGAGGATTGCGTAAACATCATCATGAAGGATCTCGTGAAACTGATGGCACCTAAATATATAGAGGTTATCGGTTTGTTTACACCACGTGGCGGAATCAGCATTTATCCGTATGCCAACTACGGAGAGCCGGGAACAAAGTACGAAAAAATGGCGGAAGAGCGCCTGCTCAACCGCCAAATGGTATAGTGAAAGGAGGCTACGGTCTCCTTTTCTTATGCTTTCAGTTCAAGTACGAAACGGGTGCCGCGGACGTACTCCGTATCAATAATCAGGTCGCCGCCCATCTTCAAAGCCATCTGCTTGCATGTGGGCAAGCCTAAGCCGTCGCCCTTCGTCAAGTCGTGAATTTCTAGGAACGGCTTGAACACATCGTCGCGTTTCTCTTCTGGAATGCCACAGCCTGTGTCCGTGACATGGAACTCTATCTTGTGTTGTCCGCGCTTCTTAAAGTCAATCGTAATTTTGCCTTCAGCAGGTGTGTATTCGGCAGCATTCTTCAGCAGGTGTGTCAGAATGTGAGAAACGTAGGGACGATAGATGAGTGCACTCATTTTTGGAGCATTGACCACGAGCTGTACCTCACTTTGTTCGGTGCCACGAATCTGGTCCATCATTTCCTCGCAGAATTGGTGTACCTGTACCTCTTCCATCTCCAACTCCGTATTAGAGTTCTCCAGTTCGCTAAGCGTCTGCACGTGCTTCGAGAAGTCTAGCAGTGCCTGCACCTCAGGTTGACGGCTATCCAGCTTTTTCAGCGTGGGTTCCAGTTGTGCTGACATGTTACTGATGAACTTAGCCTTCAGTGCGTTGTTATCGTTAGCCAGCTCGATGACCTTCTTTTGCTTCTTAGTCTGCAGGATGTAACGCATCAGCACTACAGCACCCAGAACGAGTGCGGCAGCCAGTGCACCGGCCAGAATCAGCAGACCGATGATGAATGCCCAGTGTGTGGTCAGCGAACTGTCCTTGTCGGCAATCTCAGCCTCGTTGGCGGCTATCTGGTCCTTTAGTGCTTTCATCTCGTCGGCATGCTTGATAGCATCAGTCGAGTCCTTCCATGCCAGATAGTTGCTGTATGTCTGTGCCACCATGCTAGCATTGTTGCTCTTACGACCATTGGCAATGAGCGTCTGGTACACTTCATCTACTTTATCAAATTCCTTGCTGGCCGTCAGCTTGTTCACCATCTCTTTAAACGTGGCATTGCCCTGAGCAGTCAGTCCGAACGAGTAGTAATAGATGGCTTTCGAGTAGAGTAGGTCGTTCTTGACCGCATCGTCGCTTGCCAGATTAGCCTGGGTTTCCATCACAGTCAGATGCTCCTTGGCCGGTTCGGCGCGGTGCATTTTCATATACATTTGGAAACGCTCCTTGCTCACCAGATAGTGGTTGGCAGCACGGTCGGGCGTGTTTAGTTTCGACTCGCTGATGACCATGTCGGCACGGCGCAGCAGGTCGAAAGCCTCCTGCCAATAGTTCTCACGATAGTAGAGTGCCGTGGCTTTCGTGGCACACTCCGTAGCCAATGCTATCTCGCCGCGGTTGGCATAGTCGTTAAAGGCATGGATGTACGTAGAACGTGCTTTGGCAATGTTCTCCTTGGAGTCGATAGACTCTGCCTGCTGATGCAGCTGGCTCTTCTTGACATCCTCGGCCAAGGCCGTGGCAGAGCAGAAGAGCATGCTCACAAATAATAATGATATTAGCTTGTGCATATATAATATTAATGTATGGTTTCTATTTTCGGCTTGCAAAGGTAAACAAAATTTTGATTAATCCCAAATTATCGTCAACGTTTACGTAGTTTTTTCTTCAAAAAAGCAGAAAAAAAGCATTTATATGGATTCTTTTCGTTAACTTTGCAAAAAATTCAAGAAAATCATTCTAAAACAAACGTGTGTAATGAAAGCATTTAACGACAAAAACTTCGTGTTGGAGACTGAGGTAGCTCAGGATCTTTTTCACAACCATGCGGCTAAGATGCCGATTATCGACTATCATTGTCACCTAATTCCTGAGATGGTGGCTAACGACCACAAGTTCAAGAGCATCACCGAGTTGTGGTTGGGTGGTGATCACTATAAGTGGCGTGCCATGCGCACTAACGGTGTCGACGAGAAGTACTGCACCGGTAAGGACACGACCGACTGGGAGAAGTTCGAGAAGTGGGCTGAAACCGTACCTTATACACTGCGCAACCCATTATATCACTGGACACATTTGGAGCTGAAGACCGCCTTCGGTATCGAGAAGCTGCTGAGCCCCAAGACCGCTCGTGAGATTTTCGACGAGTGTAACGAGAAGCTGAAGCAGCCCGAGTTCTCAGCCCGTGGTCTGATGAAGCATTATAATGTAGAATGTGTCTGCACCACTGACGATCCCGTCGATGACCTGCACAATCATATTGAGTATGCAAAGCATAAGGCAGATGACGATCCTATCATGATTCCTGCATGGCGTCCTGACAAGGCTATGAATATTGAGAAGCCTGAGTTCAGCGCTTATGTTAACCAGTTGGAGAATGTCAGCGGCGTGACCATCACCAAATTTACTGATATGGTTGACGCTCTGAAGAAACGTCATGAGTTCTTCGAGGCTCAGGGCTCTAAGCTCTCTGACCATGGTATCGAGGAGTTCTACGACGAGGAGTACACCGATTCGCAGATTGAGACCATCTTCGAGAAGGCTATGCGTGGCCAGCAGTTGTCGAATCTTGAGATTCGTCAGTACAAGAACTGCTTCCTGACCGTCATGGCTGAGATGGATGCCGATGCAGGCTGGACACAGCAGTTCCACTATGGCGCTATCCGTGACAACAACACCGCCATGTACAACCAGCTCGGTCCTGACACTGGTTTCGACTCTATTGGTGAGTTCAACACAGCTAAGGCTATGTCGAAGTTCCTCAATAAGCTGAACATGGAGGGCAAGCTCACGCGTACTATTCTATATACGTTGAACCCCTGTGCCAACGAAGTCATCGCTACGATGCTTGGTAACTTCCAGGGTGGTGAGCCCGGCAAGATTCAGTTCGGTTCTGGCTGGTGGTTCAACGACCAGATGGACGGCATGATTCGCCAGATGAACGCCCTCTCGGTACTCGGCCTGCTCTCACGCTTCGTGGGAATGCTCACCGACAGCCGCTCGTTCCTCTCTTATCCTCGTCACGAGTACTTCCGTCGTATTCTCTGCAACCTGCTGGGCAACGATGTGGAGAAAGGCCTGCTGCCTGACGATCGTGAGCTGTTGGGTAAGATGGTCGAGGACATCAGCTATAACAACGCAAAAAACTACTTTAAGTTCTATTAATAAAACAAATCAAGAAGAAAGGCGGTTGCTCGTGATGAGTACCCGCCTTTATTTAACTTCTCTAATTTCCTTTAACTTCTTCTATCTTCTTCTATCTTCCTCTGACTTTTTCCTATAGTAGGATTGCTCTTTATCACCAATGCGTAGAACAAGCGAGTCTCGCTTCAGCAGGACGATGTCTGCCGTATCCGTTACGGGCTTATCACCCTCTTTCGTAAAGCCGGCTATGGTGTCGGCATGCAGGATAAGGCGTCCGTTGAAGATGCGCCATTCCGTATAGCGATGGATGTCGGGATAGATGGCCAGCGACTGGTTATTACCATTTCTTCTCATGTTACCTGTAGCCGTGGCACTATAGTCAGCCTTCAGCTTTAGGCTGTATTCCATAGGCACCATCAATTTTTTGAGAATGCTATCAGGCAGTGGGGGAACCTTGCCGTCAATGGTGCGTAGCGTTGGCTTTACCATGTAACACCACTGACCTTCCAGTGTTCCGAGATTGATGACGCTAACTGCTTCATTGCGGTTTTCTGGATTCACCATTACAGCCAGTGCGTCACCAATATGCGGGCGTCCCAACAGGCGATGCTGTTGGCGGCAGTTGATGATGTCGAACGTGTCGGGGTCACCCCCAGAGTAGGGGAGTAATATGAGAACGGAATCCGTGCAACCATCACAGGCCAGACCGTAGAGGGCTAAGTCGCCAGGCATCTTTTCGTATATACTGATAGCTTCGCTGGTTTTGTTGCCATCCTTCGTTCCCTTGCTACCACAGGCCACTATTAGGACACTGAGGACTATGAATAACAGTGCTTTTTTCATTGTTTTCGCTAATTTTTGTGCAAAGATAGAAAATAATTATGAAATATGAATTATTAATTATGATTTATTTTGTACCTTTGCAGAAACATCAAACAATTAAGTCTTATTATCACATTATGAAAAAGAAGATTAAGTTTAGTCTCGTTTATCGTGACATGTGGCAGTCGTCAGGAAAATTCCAGCCTCGTAAGGACCAGTTAGAGCGCATTGCCCCTGTCATTATTGATATGGGATGTTTTGCCCGTGTGGAAACCAATGGTGGCGCCTTCGAACAGGTAAACCTCATGGCCGGCGAGAACCCCAACCTTGCTGTGCGTGCCTTCTGTAAGCCGTTCAATGAGGTCGGCATCCAGACGCACATGTTGGATCGTGGTTTGAACGCCCTGCGTATGTATCCCGTTCCCGACGATGTCCGTGAATTGATGTATAAGGTGAAGAAAGCTCAAGGTGTTGATATCCCCCGCATCTTCTGCGGTCTGAACGACACGCGTAATATCATCCCCTCTATCAAGTGGGCCAAGGCCGCTGGCATGATTCCGCAGGCAACGCTATGTATCACCACCTCACCTGTGCATACTGTTGAATACTACAGCGCCATTGCCGACGAGGTGATTGCCGCAGGTGCCGAGGAAATCTGCTTGAAGGATATGGCAGGTATTGGTCAGCCCGCATTGCTCGGTGCCCTGACCAAGAGCATTAAGACCAAGCATCCCGATATCATCATCCAGTATCACGGACACTCTGGTCCCGGCCTCTCGATGGCTTCTATCCTCGAGGTTTGTAACAACGGTGCTGACATCATCGATACTGCTATCGAGCCTCTGTCTTGGGGTAAGGTACATCCCGATATCATCTCTGTTCAGTCGATGCTGAAGAACGAAGGCTTCGAGGTGGCAGATATTAATATGAACGCGTACATGCAGGCGCGTAGTCTGACTCAGGAGTTCATCGACGACTGGCTGGGTTACTTCATCAATCCCGCCAACAAGCACATGTCAAGTCTATTGCTCGGCAGCGGTCTGCCTGGTGGCATGATGGGTTCAATGATGGCCGACCTCGGTCCTATCCAGTCGATGATCAACAAGCTGCGCGAGAAGAAAGGCGAGCCCACACTCTCGATGGACGATATGCTGGTGAAGCTGTTCAACGAGGTAGAATATGTATGGCCTCGCGTAGGTTATCCCCCATTGGTGACTCCGTTCTCGCAGTACACCAAGAACATCGCTCTGATGAACCTGCTGACCATGGAACAGGGCAAGGGCCGTTACGTCATGATGGACGACGCCATCTGGGGTATGATTCTCGGTAAGAGCGGCAAGGTGCCCGGTACCATCGCCCCCGAATTCATCGAACTGGCCAAGAAGCAGAACCGCGAGTTCACTACTGCCGACCCGCACACCCTCATCCCCAACGCCCTCGAAGGCTTCAAGAAGGAGATGGACGAGAACGGTTGGGACTACGGTCAGGACAACGAAGAGCTGTTCGAGCTCGCTATGCATCCCGAACAGTACCGTCCATTCCGCAGTGGTCAGGCCAAGAAACAGTTGTTGGCCGACATCCAGAAGGCCAAGGACGCTAAGCTCGGTTCTAAGCTGAGTCCTGCTGAAATTGCTGCCTTCAAGCATGCCAAGGCCGATGCCCTGACGGCTCCCGTTGCCGGACAGGTGTACTACGAATTCTCTGGCGAGGGCGCCTGCGAACCCTGTATCGAACCGTTCGTCGGTCAGCAGTACAAGGAAGGCGATACCTTCTGCTACATTCAGGCTCCATGGGGCGAGATTGTTCCTATTCCCGCTGCCCTTGGTGGCAAACTTGTCGAGGTCGCTGCCAAACAAGGCGCCAAGGTTCGCAAGGGTGACAATCTCGGTTGGATTGAGCGCGCAGAGGCTAATTGATAATTGATAATTGACAATTGATAATTGACAATTGTTAATTGACAATTGATCATTGAAGCACTCTCTGTCAAATAGACTGACCCTCCGCATTATAAAAAGCCCCGCCGTTTCCAGCGAGGCTTTTTTCAGTCACTTATCACTTCTCACTTATCACTTCTCACTCATCACTCATCACTTCTCACTTCTCACTTATCACTTATCACTTCTCACTTCTCACTTATCACTAGCGAAGCGCTTCGCTTCGCGCTAGAGCACGCGCACGCAACTTGCTGTTCCCAGCGCCGTCAGCGCTGCTGTCAGGATTGATATCAATACCTGAACTACCGTCTTCCATGTTTCCTTTTTCATAGTCTTAAATCCTCAAATCATAAATTTTAAATTTCAAACTTCAATTTTCAAAGTTTAATCTTTCATATCATAAACTTCAAACTTTAATTTTCAAACTTTAATCTTTCAAATCATAAACTTCAAACTTTAATTTTCAAACTTCAAACTAAAGAGTTGCGCCCGTAGGCGCCAACTCTTTAATCTCCGTCGTCTGGTTCGATTTCCGTGTCACCACCTACGGGCAGAGGACCGCCGCCGCTGTTGTCGCCTGACGAGTTCGTGGGTGTCGGACTGGCGGGTGCGTTCGACTCG
>CACWOS010000048.1 GCA_902762565.1 uncultured Prevotellaceae bacterium | reverse complement strand
CTCTTCCCATTCCGAACAGAGAAGTTAAGCCCGCTTGCGCCGATGGTACTGCAATGCAATGCGGGAGAGTAGGAGGCCGCCACTTTTCAATTAGAGCCGTAAGGTAGAGAAGCCCTGAATCATTGCTGACTCAGGGCTTTTTCTTTATTATCCTTAAAATACTTGCGTGATTCTGCTGATTTTTGTAACTTTGCACCTCGTTATGAACACGATATTTATTGTATTGCCCATCTTGACGCTGCTGATGTTCGATCTCGGACTCGCATTGCGTCCTTCTGACTTCCGACTGATAGTTGAGCGCCCCTATGCTGTCTTGGCTGGTCTGATAGGTCAGATTGTGTTTCTTCCCGTTATAGCTTTCCTGGTAGGTAAACTGTTTGGCATTGAGCCCATCTTCTTTTTGGGTATCATGCTAATAGGTTGTAGTCCTGGTGGCAGTTCCAGCAATGTGTTTTCTATGCTTGCTGGTGGTGATGTAGCCCTTTCAGTCTCGTTAACGGCTTTCAGCAGTGTTATTACCCTCTTTACAAGTCCTCTTATTATGGACTTTGTAGCGTCGATGATGGGTAATGATGTCGACGTCCATCTGCCTGTAGGCAATCTGTTGGTTCAAAATATAGTGTTGATGGCTGTACCTATTGCTATCGGTTTGTTGATTGCTGTCTATAAAGAGTCTTTTGCGCAGAAGTTACATGCCGTACTGAAACGTTTGGCTTTCCCCTTGCTTATTCTCTTAGCTTCTGTCTTTTTTATTCAGAATAGAGAGACTATTATCGAAGAATTCCCTAAACTGGGCTTGACCATTACGATATTGATATTGTTGTCCATGCTTTCTGGTATCTTGCTGTCATGGTTGATGCAACTGACGCGTAAGGAGCAGCGCACTATCGTGATTGAGATAGGCATGCAGAATGCTGCCCAGGCTATCACCATTGCGAGCAGTCCTTTTGTGTTTAACAACGATATAATGGCTATTCCAGCCATTGTTTATGCGTTGATGATGAATGTTATCCTCTTGATCTATGTTGGCGTTTTGAAAGGAAGATGATCTTCCTTTCAATTACTCTTCTGGCTCAATCTCTTCAGCCTTCTCCAAGCGCTCTTTAAGCATATCCTTGTCGAAGGTAATCACCTGTCCTAATACACCGACGGACAGTAGTTGGTCTTTGCCATCCAAACGCACGCTTGTCGTGTTCAGCAGGTAATAGTTGTGTACCTTTAATTTAGTGTTCAGTGCCACCTCGATACCTTTGTTTATTACGGCTTTACCAATTTTAGTCAGCACATTATTGCCAAAGCCTTTCTCTTCAGCCTTCTCGTCTACATATTCCTTAATGGCCTTCATCATAGCCTCTTTATGGGCTTTCTTCTCGGGGACCGTTTGTGTCATCAGTACTGCTATGAGCAGAATGATAATCAAAGTAAGCAGTTTCTTCATTGTTTTATTCTAATTTTTAAATTTTAATATTTTCGATGCGGAGTCGAAGTAGTCCTGCAGGTACGTGCACCTCTACAATATCTCCAACCTTCTTGTTCAGAAGGGCTTCTGCAATGGGCGATTTGATACTGATTTTGCCTTCGCGCAGGTTTGCCTCGTGTGGGCTAGCGATGGTGTACGTCATTCGCGTATTCGTGTTCAGATTGGTCATCTCCACCTTACTCAATAGCTGTATACCGTCTTTCTGCAATAACTTTGTATCGATGACACGGGCATTCTCCAATACGCGTTGCTTGAAGCGGATGCGGCTCAGCAGTCGCCCCTGCTCGCGCTTGGCAGCGTGGTATTCGAAGTTCTCGCTCAGGTCGCCCTGGGCACGTGCCTCAGCAATAGCGTCGCGCACTTGCGGCAATTCCACTGACTCCATGTGGCGTAATTCGGCTACTAACTTGTCGTAGCCCTCTTGTGACATGTATTCTATACTCATAGTTCTTTGCTTTTGCTGTGCAAAGGTACATATTTTTAATCAGAAATTATGCAAACATATCATAATTTTCAACTACCAGTTTTCAATTTTCAATTATTTTTAGTACCTTTGCGTCTTCAAATAATATATATCATTAAGGTGAATCAAGAAATAGAACGTAGGCGAACATTCGCTATCATATCTCACCCAGATGCTGGTAAGACTACGCTGACAGAGAAGTTTCTGCTGTTTGGTGGTCAGATTCAGGTGGCTGGAGCAGTGAAGAACAACAAGATTAAGAAGACCGCTACTTCCGACTGGATGGACATCGAAAAGCAGCGTGGAATCTCGGTATCGACATCCGTGATGGAGTTTGACTATACGCCTGACGGGTCGGACATTGAGTATAAGGTGAATATTCTGGATACACCAGGTCACCAAGACTTTGCCGAGGATACGTACCGCACGCTGACGGCCGTCGATTCCGCCATCATAGTTGTGGACGGTGCGAAGGGTGTGGAAACGCAGACGAGGAAGTTGATGAACGTATGCCGTATGAGGAATACACCCGTCATCATCTTCATCAATAAGATGGACCGCGAGGGTCGTGACCCGTTCGACTTGCTGGACGAGTTGGAGCAGGAACTGGAAATCAAGGTGCGCCCGCTGTCGTGGCCCATCAACCAAGGAGCAAAGTTCAAGGGTGTGTATAACATTTACGAGGATAAGCTAGACCTGTTTACGCCCGACAAGCAGCGCGTGACGGAAAAAGTCAGTGTGGAGCTTGATTCCGTCGAACTCGATAAGATGGTTGGTGAGCAAAATGCCGCCAAGCTCCGTGAAGATCTGGAACTAGTGGATGGTGTATATCCCGAGTTTGAGGTGGATACGTACCGCTCTGCTGAGGTGGCTCCCGTGTTCTTTGGCTCTGCGCTGAATAACTTTGGTGTGCAGGAACTACTGAACTGTTTCGTGGAGATAGCACCTAGTCCCAAGCCCACGAAGGCTGAGGAGCGCATGGTGCAGCCCGACGAACAGAAATTTACGGGCTTCATTTTCAAGATCACCGCTAATATCGACCCCAACCACCGCTCGTGTATTGCTTTTTGTAAGGTTTGCAGCGGTAAGTTCCAGCGCAACCAGCCCTATCTGCATGTACGTCAGGGTAAGACGTTGCGCTTCTCGTCACCCACACAGTTTATGGCTCAGCGTAAGTCGACCATCGACGAGGCGTGGCCCGGTGATATCGTGGGTCTGCCCGATAACGGCATCTTTAAGATTGGCGATACGCTGACGGAGGGTGAACAGTTGCATTTCCGTGGACTGCCATCGTTCAGCCCGGAATTGTTCAAATACATCGAGAACGACGACCCCATGAAGTCAAAGCAGTTGCAAAAGGGTATCGACCAGCTGATGGACGAGGGTGTTGCTCAGCTGTTTGTCAACCAGTTCAATGGTCGTAAGATTATTGGTACGGTGGGCCAACTGCAGTTCGAAGTTATCCAGTATCGCTTGGAGAACGAGTACAATGCCAAGTGTCGCTGGGAACCCGTACACCTGTACAAGGCGTGCTGGATAGAGAGCGACGATGCCGCAGAACTCGAGAACTTCAAGAAGCGCAAATATCAGTATATGGCGAAAGACAAGGAAGGACGCGATGTGTTCCTGGCTGACTCCGGCTATGTGCTCTCAATGGCGCAGGAGGACTTCAAGCATATCAAGTTCCACTTTACAAGTGAATTTTGATTCATCATTTATCATTTTTCATTTATCATTTAGCGAAGCGCAATGACGAGAGAAGAAGATATCAAGAAAGCCGTAGAAGTACTACGTAAGGGTGGTGTCATCCTTTACCCCACTGACACCGTATGGGGCATCGGTTGTGATGCGACGAATGCAGAGGCTGTGAAGCGCGTGTATGACATCAAGCAGCGCGACGACTCAAAAGCCCTCATCTGCCTAGTAGATAGCGACGCTCGTATGCAGCGCTATTTCCGTAACGTACCCGATGTTGCCTGGCAGCTCATTGACAGCCTGAAAGGACCTGACGGAGAAACGTCAGGAGTGGTGGCAGGCAAGCCTACTACTATCATCCTCGACGGGGCCATCAATCTGGCACCGAACCTGATTGCCGATGACGGCAGTCTGGGCATTCGCATCACTTACGAACCCTTCTCCAAGGAACTGTGCTATCGTTTCCAGAAAGCGTTGGTAAGCACGTCTGCGAATATTAGCGGAGAACCTGCTGCACAGAACTACTGTGATATAGACCCTCGCATCATCGAACAGGTGGACTATGTCTGCTGGAGTCGTCGTCAGGAGCATAAACCACATACTCCTAGCAGCATCATCCGACTGAAGGCAAACGGAGAAGTAACGATTATTAGGGGTTAAAGATAATAAGTGAAGTTAGAAGAAGTTAATACAAATGAGGACTATTTTTTATTCAAGTCTATTGCTGCTCTGCGTACTGTTGCCTGTGCATGCTGAAGAGCGCACGATAGACGTCAGTGGTAACAATACGTCCGATAGTTACAGAACATACAGCGATTATATCTCGCTGTCCAAACCGGATACCGTCAATGTCAAGTTGGCGCGTTACGTCTATTTCAGTTCTGCTATTTCTGGCGATGGTGTGCTGAACCTCTACGGAGGCGGTGAGCGTTGCTATCTGGGAACGGAAAAAGGAAAAGCGTGGCCTGACTGGACGTGGTATTCAGGCGACATACATATCTATCCGTTCAAGGCCAATGCGCCCTCAGCAGGGTATCATGGTGTGCTATTGGCTCATGGCAGCAAGTCGTCGTCAGCTGAGAATGCCTTGGACGATGCGAATAGCGGTAAGGTCAACTATTCGATGGCCAATAATCGTGTGACACTGCATGAAGGTGCCACTATGATCTGTGAGGCCAATAGTACTACTGGAACTGGTATCCGCATTGGCGAACTGAATACCGAGGTTGGCTCGACATTGTCGGGCTATTACAAGAAGTCGCGTGGTGCCTATTATCTCTTGGGTGGCTTGAACACCGACTTTACACTTGCTGGTACCATCAAGCCTACTGACTATCGTGATGATACGTCGCTGAGCATCGTCAAGGAAGGTACGGGAACGTTGGCCATCACTGGCAACGACAACTACGTGAGTGGTGCCCTGCGCATCTTGGCAGGTCGCGTCAATATCATGAATGATCGTGCAGAAGCAGAGTCGAAAAAACTGCGTGGAGCCTTGGGTGCTATGTCCGATGTTTCTAAAGCTATTGCCTACGTCTTTGGCAATGGCGTGCTAGGCGGTACGGGCAGCATTGGCGGTTCGGTAGACAACTACGGTGTGATTGAGCCTGGTACGGATGCTGTCGGTCTGTTAACGCTGAAGAACTATGCTGCTCAGAAGGACGCCAACCTCATCATGCATCCCGCCTCGGTGTTGCGTATAAAGGTCGCTTCTACCGCTAGCTTCGACCAGTTGAGCGTCGACGGTGAGGTAAAGTTCAATACGACGTGCGAGGACTTTACTACGAGCGTTATGGTGCCCGTTGTAGAGGTGGAGCTGCAGCAAGGCGCTGACGTAAAAGTTGGCGACGAGTTCCGCATTCTTACGGCGAAAAGCAAACAGGATAACTGGCATTTCAATGTGAAGGCCGCAAAATATACGTGGAAGGTTGAGGAGCGCAAGGAAAACGACAGTGTCGCCTTTGTGCTAAAACTCGTGTCGCTTGAGAATATGGGTGGACAGACAAATCCAGACGACCCCACTCAGCAGGAAAGTACTATAGGTGCCTTCTATGACGACGGCATTGATGACGGCAAAGATAACAATACCCTGCGCTACTATGCCGCCAAGAGTCAGAAGGATATCGGTGTGGCACTGGCTACCTACAAGGGTCTGCAAAGCGACCGCGATGCAGCTGGTCAGCAGTTTAGTTTGATGGTATGCGAAAACGAGATGAAGATGGACGCGCTACAGCCTTCACAGGGAGGCTTCAGCTTTGGTGGTGCCGACCAGTTGGTCAGCTTTGCCAAGGACAACAATATGGACATTCGCGGTCACTGTCTGGTGTGGCATTCGCAGGTGCCCGCATGGGTGTCGTCGGACGGCAAGAAGAACGATAAGGGTTGGACGCGCGCTGAAGCACTGGCCATCATGAAGAACCACATTGCCAAGGTCATGCAGCACTACAAAGGTAAGGTGCGCGAATGGGATGTGGTGAATGAGTGCCTAGATGATGACCAAACCACTGTTCGCAGCAATCCTGACAGCTACGATATGCGCAAGCAGAGCGTATGGCAGTTGGCCATCGGCAACGACTATGTTGACTCAGCATTCGTCTATGCGCATCAGGCTGATCCCGATGCTGTGCTCTTCCTGAACGACTACGGCGTTGAACTGCAGGGTAAGGCCAAGACAGCAGCCTTCTACAATCTGGCTACACGTCTGAAGAAAGCTGGCATACCCATTGATGGCGTCGGCTTGCAGTGCCACTTCTCGGTGGGTGACGTTGACAGTGTGAAACTTGACAATACCATCAAGCGTTTCGAGGAGGCCGGGCTGAAGTGTATCATTACTGAACTGGATATGGGTGTACCCTCAACATCGGAGGCCAACTTGCTAGAGCAGGCTCGAAACTATCGTGTGATAACCGACATTGTACTGAACCACGATAACTGTTCGAGTATGGTCATCTGGGGCATCAAGGACAATGATAGTTGGCGCGAGGCATCGAATCCGTTGCTCTACACGTCAGGACTGGCCAAGAAACCCGCGTGGTATGCCGTACGTTCTGCATTGCGCCACCGTACGTTGAACGAGACAAGCATTCAACCAGTGGTCAACGTGGATACGGAGAATGTGGTGCGTTACAATCTGGCCGGACAGAAGGTCGATGCCGATTACAAAGGCATTGCCATAGTGAAAGGTCGGAAAGTTGTCATTAAATAAACAAAGAACAATGGAAGAGACAGGTAGGCCTAGATGGATGCAGCGACTGCACGACTGGCGTGTGGCCAACGTGAGCGACAAGATGTTTTTGCTCGTCTTGGCGTTCTTCGTGGGCTTGTTGTCTGCTGTGGCGGCTTTTGTGCTGCATGGACTTATCAACACCATTGTGGCGCTACTGACTGGACATTTCCATACGGATACGTACAACTGGCTCTTTCTAGTATACCCCGTCATCGGTATCTACCTGACATCACTCTTCGTACGCTACATAGTCAAGGACAACATATCGCATGGCATCACGAGAATTTTGTATGCTATCTCGTCAAACCGTTCCAGAATAAAAGCACATAACACCTGGTCTTCTGTTATTGCTTCGGCCATCACTATTGGCTTTGGCGGTTCAGTGGGAGCCGAGGCACCTATCGTACTAACTGGTTCAGCCATAGGGTCGAACCTCGGAAAGTTATTCCGCATGGACAACAAGACGCTGATGACGCTTGTGGGCTGCGGAGCTGCTGGTGCTATTGCAGGCATCTTTAAGGCACCCATCGCTGGACTGGTGTTTACACTCGAAGTGCTGATGATAGACCTGACGATGGCCTCACTGTTACCCATTTTGGTATCGTGTGTGACGGCAACGTGTTTCACGTACATTTTTAGCGGCAATGCAGTGATGTTCTCGTTCCATCTGGACTCCGACTGGACGGTGCAGCGTGTACCAGCGTGTCTTCTGTTGGGTGTGACGTGTGGATTGGTATCGCTGTACTTCATCCGCATGATGAATGCCTGTGAGGATATGTTTGCTCGCTTCAAGGACAAGCCATATGTCAAATTGGTACTTGGTGGTGCTATCCTGAGTACGTTGATTTTCGTCTTCCCGTCGCTGTACGGTGAGGGCTACCACTCCATCAACCTGCTGTTGAACGGTAAGACCGAGGCCGACTGGAATCAGGTGCTGGACGGTTCGCTGTTCTACGGTCACTCCGAATACCTTATTTTATATATAGCGCTGGTGCTGTTTACCAAGGTGTTTGCCACGAGTGCTACGAACGGTGGTGGTGGCTGTGGTGGTACGTTTGCACCCTCGCTGTTCATAGGTTGCTTTACGGGTTTCCTCTTTTCACGCCTGTGGAACATGCATCAGATTGGTGTCTACGTGCCTGAGAAGAATTTTTCACTCTTGGGAATGGCGGGGGTTATGTCGGGTGTCATGCATGCACCACTGACGGGTATCTTCCTCATCGCTGAGATTACATCGGGCTACAACCTGTTTATGCCGCTGATGATTGTCTCCGTGGCCAGCTATCTGACCATCAACATTTTCGAGCCCCACGGCATCTATGGTCTGCGGCTGGCCAAGCAGGGCAAGCTGGTGACGCACCATACGGACCATGCAGTACTGACGCTGATGAGTCTGGATTCTGTGATAGACCGCGACTATCAGGCTGTTGATCCCGATATGGAGTTAGGACAGATGGTACATCAGATTTCCCGTTCGCGCAAGAGTGTGTTGCCCGTCACGGATCCTGCCGGTACGTTGTTGGGCGAGGTTAACATCAACGAAATCCGCCATGTGGTATTTCGCACCGAACTCTACCATCATTTTAAGGCTGCCCAGTTGATGTCGGAACCCGCTGCGATACTGAGTGATTCGACACCTATGACACATGTCATGCGTACCTTCGAACGCACCCAAGCCGACTGGTTGCCAGTCATCGACGGCAGCAATCACCTGAAGGGCTATATCTCGCGAAAGCGCCTCTATGAAACCTACCGCAAGATGGTGCATGACTTTAGTCAAGACTGATGCGTCCTGTGGCCTAAATTCGTGCGGTAGCAATTTATCATTTATCATTTATCATTTAGCGTATGCGTAAAGAGGATTTAAGAATAGTATTTATGGGAACGCCAGAATTTGCAGTTGAGACGCTGCAGGCACTGGTGGAGAATGATTATAACGTAGTGGCAGTAGTGACACAGCCCGATAAACCAGTGGGTCGTCATGGTAGCGTATTGCAGCCCTCACAGGTCAAGCAGTATGCAGTGGCACATAGTTTACCCGTGTTGCAGCCCGAGAAGATGAAGGACCCTGCTTTCATCGAACAACTGCGCTCATATAACGCTAATCTGCAGGTGGTAGTCGCCTTCCGCATGTTACCTGAAGTGGTGTGGGCGATGCCTGAATATGGTACGTTCAATGTTCATGCAGCCCTATTGCCACAATATCGCGGTGCAGCACCCATTAATTGGGCGGTTATCAATGGTGAAACGCAGACAGGTGTTACAACGTTCTTCCTGGATCATGACATCGATACTGGTCGCATCATTCTGAAGAAGCCCTTTGCTATCCCCGACGATGCTGATGTAGAGTATGTCTATGACGGCCTGATGCACCTCGGTGCCCAACTCTGTTTGGAAACCCTTGAAGCCATCATTGCCGCCAACGGTCACCCTGCTTCTGTTGCTCAGGATAATATTGCAGCGGACGACAGCGGATTTACACAGACAGTCCGAGAAAGTCTGCTGTCATCCGCTGCTCTAAAAAAAGCTCCTAAGATTTTCAAGGAAACCTGTGAAATCGATTGGATGAAGCCTGTCAAACAGGTCTACGACTTCATTCGTGGCTTGAGTCCAGTACCTGGCGCATGGACTACGCTCGTGGCTCCCGATAGCAAGGAAACCGTTCTGAAAATATATAAGTCGCGCAAGACCGATAAGGCAGGGCAGGGTAGTGGCACCATTTCTACTGACGGCAAAGCCCTCTATATCTCTGCTGCTGATGCCTTGTTGGAGATTGTCGAACTGCAGCTGGCAGGCAAGAAACGTATGTTGGCACGCGATTTCCTGAACGGTATGAAAGGCATTGAAACCTATCGCGTGAAAAAAAAATAGCACTTCGATATAATAAAGTGGCAACCTGTTGCGTTCTAACAATAGAAAGTAACGCTAAACATGGTTTTGCCTATGACAAATTTTACTCAAGACGATTTTTATCCACATCCTGCTACCATCCTGTTTATCAAACAGTTTGCACGTATGTGTAACACAAAGAAAAATCTGACGAATGGCTACAATGGTATCCCCGTCGCTGCTTGCAGCTGACTTCCTGCATCTGGACAACGAAATCGACATGATTAATCGCAGTGAGGCTGATTGGCTTCACCTCGATGTGATGGATGGCGTGTTTGTGCCCAATATCTCGTTTGGCTTCCCTGTGCTTGAGGCTGTGGCCAAGAAGTGCACCAAGCCCCTTGATGTACACTATATGATTGTTCACCCTGAACAGTACATTCAACAGACAGCAAAGCTTGGAGCGATGATGATGAATGTGCACGTGGAGGCTTGTACGCATCTACACCGTACCATTCAGGAAATCCATCAGGCTGGCATGAAGGCTGGTGTGACGCTGAATCCTGCCTCACCCGTGTCTTTGCTCGAGGATATCATCACGGATGTCGACATGGTATTGCTGATGAGTGTGAACCCAGGCTTTGGTGGCCAGAAGTTCATCGAGAACACCATTCAGAAAGTTCAGCGCTTGCGCAAACTGATTGACGAGACTGGTTCGAAAGCCCTCATCGAAGTCGATGGCGGTGTACAGCAGGAAACTGCCCCACGCCTTGTTAAAGCTGGTGTCGACGTGCTTGTTGCTGGCAGCTACGTGTTCCATAGTCCCACGCCTGAGGCAACGATTAGTGGCCTGAAGGCTCTCTAGATGAACTAGAACATCTAGAGTTTCTAGAATGTCTAGAGCTCTAGATTCAATTGTATCTCATGTTCCTTGGCCAATCGACGCATGTTGATGAGCGCATAGCGCATGCGTCCCAATGATGTGTTGATACTCACACCCGTGGCTTCTGCAATTTCTTTGAACGATAAGTCCTGATAGAAACGCATATACACTACTTCACGCTGTGGTGCAGGCAGGGTATCCATCAGATGGCGCACATCCTGCATAATTTGTGAATTCACGTATTCGTTCTCGCGGTTCAAGTCCATGAGGTCTTGCGTGCGCAACTTGTTAAGGTCGTTGTCTTCCGATGCCTCCACAATGTGTTCGCTCTTTGTCTGACGGAAGGTGTCCATAATCACGTTATGGGCTATTCTGCTGAGCCAGAACGAGAACTTACCTGAATCGGTGTACTTGCCTTCCTGAAGCTTCGTAATTGCTTTGACGAAAGTCTCCTGAAACACGTCATTTGCTTGTTCGGGGTCGCGGACCACGAACAGTATGTAATTGTAGAGCTTTTGTTGGTTGCGAGCTAATAACTCGTCAAATGCCCTATTGTCTCCTCCTACGTAAAGCAGTGCCAACGCTTCGTCAGCCATGCCATCATATTGCTTCATATTCGTTAGTTATTTATGAAGTAGAGTCTTTCTCAATAGGCAGTGTAATTTTAAGTGGGTTATTAACTATTTGTTTAACTTTTATTATTGTTACGCTTGCAAAAGTATATATTTTCATCATAACTACCAAATTTTTGACGAAAAAAATGCGTTTTTCTTTGCTTTTTGCACATTTCTTCGTACCTTTGTGCAATAATTATGGGTTAAAAATATACAAACAGAATATGCTAAAACTATTTGTGCCGGGCCGTTTGTGCCTCTTTGGTGAACATACTGACTGGGCAGGTCACTATCGTACGATGAATGCCGACATTATGCCTGGTGCCTCTATCGTGACGGGTATCGAACAGGGTATCTATGCCGAAGTAGAGAAGTCTTCCATTTTCGAGATGCATAGTGATGCTACTGAACTGACTGATGTTTGGCGCGACTTCTCGTGTCGCATGAATGAGTCGGAACTGAAGCGTGTGGCCAAGTCAGGCTCTTTCTTCAGCTATTGTGCTGGTGTGGCCAGCTACATGCTCGAGTGGTACAAGGTTGGTGGTGTGCGCATTCGCATTACGGACATGACGCTACCCATGAAGAGTGGCCTTTCCTCCAGTGCTGCCATCTGTGTTTTGGTTGCGCGCGCGTTCAATTTATTATATAATCTGAACCTCAATACGTTGGGCGAGATGAACATTGCCTATGTCGGTGAGCTTCGTACCTCTTCGCGTTGTGGTCGTCTGGACCAGGCTTGCGCCTTTGGTGTAAAACCAAATTTGATGACATTCGACGGTGATGAGATTGAGGTAAAGGGCCTGAACGTGAAGAAGACCCTCTATTGGGTGTTTGCTGACTTATGCGCTGAGAAGAATACCATCAAGATTCTGTCCGACCTGAACAAAGCCTATCCTTTTGCTTCGACAGACGAAGAGAAAAATCTGCACAAAGCATTGGGTGAGTGGAATCACGACATCGTGGACAAAGCCATCAAATATATGGCCACTGGCGATGCCGAGGCATTGGGACGGCTGATGACGGATGCTGAGGCGATGTTCGATAAGTATATCGCACCGATGTCTTCTGCCCTGTGGGCACCTAAATTGCATCAGGTGTTGCAGGACCCTACCATCCAACCGTGGATTTGGGGTGGCAAGGGCGTCGGTTCTCATGGTGATGGCTCTGTACAGTTCCTGGCTCGCAGTGCTGAGGATCAACAGCAACTCATCAAGTACCTCAACAGTCAGGGTATGAAGGCCTATCCACTAACTTTGAATCCCGTTCATACCGTGCGTAAGGCTATCATTCCTGTAGCAGGCTTTGGTACGCGCCTCTATCCTGCTACTCGTTCGCTGAAGAAAGACTTTTTCCCCATTCCCTGTGCCGATGGTATGGTACGTCCTGTCATCCTCATTCTACTCGAAGAATTGGTAAAGAGTGGGGTAGAGGAAATCTGTCTGGTGCTAGGCTCTGAAGAGGAGCGCATCCAGTACACTGATTTCTTTGAGCGCCAGTTGAGTGAGGAACATCTGCGCAAGCTGAACAAGGAGGCGCAGGAGTACGAAAATCGCATCCTTGACATTGGCAAGCGCCTGCGTTATGTTTATCAGCACGAGAAGCGTGGCTTTGGTCATGCGGTCTATCAGGCTGCCGAGTTTGCTAACAACGAGCCTGTACTGCTGTTGTTGGGCGATACGCTCTATCGCAGTCAGACCAACAAACCCTGTGCCCTGCAATTGATAGAACGCTACGAGCGCTACAACCAGCTCATGGTCAGCATCCATCCCATCCCGTTGGCTGAGGTCAGCCATTACGGCATCCTTAGTGGTGTGTGGGAAGATAAGGACAATTCCATCCTGAATGTCTCAGTGATGCACGAGAAACCCAAGGCTTCGTATTCTGAGGAGTTCCTAGGTGTGCGTAATAAGGAGGGCGAGAAGGAGTATTATTCCGTTTTTGGCCAGTATATTCTGACGCCTGATGTCTTTGCACAACTCGAGGCAGACATTCAGAAAGCTGATGCTGAGGGCGACAAGACGCGTGAGATAGAACTGACTGCCGCCCTTGAGGCTGTTCGCCAGAAGAGCGGCATGATGGGTGTGCGCTTGAAGGGCACTATGTACGACATGGGTAATCCCAATGCCTTGCGAAAATGCGTGCACGCATTTTCTAAATGATAAATGACAAATGATAAATGATAAATTGCTTCCGCACGGAATATTTCATTTGTCATTTATCATTTAGCCTCGCAGAGGCGCAAAAGATAGCGCCCGTAGTCATTCTTGGCCATGGGCTCTGCCAGTTTCTTGAGTTGAGCCTTGTCTATCCAGCCCCGCTTGTAGGCAATCTCCTCTAAGCAGGCCACTTTCAGACCTTGACGCTTCTCAATGACCTCGATGAATGTCGATGCCTCTGACAGCGAGTCGTGCGTACCCGTATCCAGCCACGCAAAGCCTCTTTGCAACGTCTGTACCAGCAGATTCTTGTTTTCCAGGTACTTCTGATTCACTGTGGTAATCTCCAGTTCGCCACGTGCCGAGGGCTTAATGTTCTTGGCTATTTCCACCACACTGTTAGGATAGAAATACAGCCCCACCACCGCATAGTTCGACTTAGGCTTTGCGGGCTTCTCCTCAATGCTCAGGCAGTTGCCGTCTTTGTCAAACTCAGCCACACCATAGCGCTCTGGGTCGTTCACATAGTAGCCGAATACGGTGGCCTGTCCCTTCTTTTCTGCATTCTCCACGGCCTGTTTCAGCATACCCGTAAAGCCGCCACCATAGAAGATGTTGTCGCCTAATACCAAGCAGGCACAGTCGTCACCAATAAATTTCTCGCCAATAATAAAGGCCTGAGCCAAACCGTCAGGACTCGGCTGTTCAGCATATTCGAAGCGTACGCCCAAGTCGCTGCCGTCGCCCAGCAAACGCTTAAAACCTGGCAAGTCGTAGGGTGTCGAGATAATCAGAATCTCGCGAATACCAGCCAGCATCAGCGTCGAGATGGGATAGTAAATCATAGGTTTGTCGAAAATCGGTAGCATCTGTTTCGATACACCTTTTGTGATGGGGTAGAGGCGTGTTCCGCTGCCTCCAGCTAATACGATACCTTTCATAATTTTCGTTTGTTTTTAAAGTTTTATGCTGCAAATATACGAAAAATTGTCAATTATCAATTGTCAATTATCAATTATTTTGTACCTTTGCAGGCAAATTTTGATGATTATGGGATTTTTATCTAATTTATTTGGAAAAAAGGAGGACAAGCAGAAGGCAGGTGGCATGGAGGACTTCATGACCCTGATTCGTGTATATTTTCAGGCTGTGATGGCAGCAGACTTGGGTATCAGCAATTTGGCAGCACTGCCCGACCTGCGCGTGTTCAAGACAACATTGAAGGTGCCTACACAGAACAATCGCTTGGGACTGGCTGAGAAGACGCGTTGTAACAAGATGCTGAAGGAACTGTACGGTATGAACGATAGCTTCACCAAGGAGATTGATGCCAGTATTCGCAAGCGCTGCAAAAAGCCACAGGACGTGCAGACCTATATGTACCAGTTCCAGGGCTTTACGCAGGATTTGATGATGCTGACAGGCAACCTGATGAAGTTCAAGCTTCGTGTGCCCAGCATCTTCAAGAGTGCCATCCGTACCATGACGGAGAAGACGGTGAACGATATCTTCACGAAGAACGACTTCACGGACGCTGGCGTTATGAAGACCGTTGTAGCTATTCGTCAGTATGCACAGAAACTTGGATTCTCGCAGCAGTGGACCACCGATTTCGTCTACCGTGTGGTGATGCTCGCTAAAAAAGAGCCAAAACCAAAGGAGTAATTCTCAATTGTCAATTCTCAATTGTCAATTAAAAAATATTAAAAAGTAGGCTAAAATAACTCTTTTTAATATATTTGTCGTACCTTTGTGGAATAAAGTGTAAGTGGCATGACGCCTAATGAGAAGACTATAGCGAACTTTGAGACCCGTATCAGGCAGCTGATTCTTCGTTTTCAAGAGCTGAAAAAGGAGAATCAGGACTTGTATGGTACTATCGAGAAGAGCGAAAAGGACATAGCGGAGCTACGTGCTAAGTTGGAACAGCAGCAGAATGACTACCAATCACTAAAAATGGCTAAGATGATCGAGATTACCGATGGCGACCTCAGTGGCGCCAAGGACCGGTTAGCAAAGCTTATTCGCGAAGTCAATAAGTGCATTGCAATCCTCACAGACGAAAAGGAATAAGGAGAACAAGCCATGGCAGAACAGAAAAAAGACCGACTACATATCAGACTGCACGTCTACGATGAAGAAATCGACGTGGTTATCAATCGCGAGGAAGAGGAATTCTATCGTGCTGCAGCCAAGCTCATCACCGAGCGCTACAATGCCTATTCAGGGCATTACAATGGTCGTAAAACAGACCATACCATAGCGCTCATGACGCTGGTAGACATTGCTTTGCTCTATCAGAAGGAGCATTCGCATAATGATACGTTGGTGTATGATAATGTTCTGGCCCGTTTGACAAGCGAAATCGAGAGTGTACTCGGCGAACGCAAGTAAAATAGATTGCAACGCCACACTCAGACCTTTAGGTCGGAGAACATTATTTACTATATATATTATATTTATGAACATTATTGTTGCTATTATTGCCATCACGGCGGCACTCATTATTGGAGGGCTGTGTGGCTATCTGATTTTCCGCTATGTACTGAAGGGAAAATATAACGAGATGATTAGTACGGCCACGAAAGAGGCTGAGGTTATCAAAGAAAAGAAGCTCCTTGAGGTGAAAGAAAAGTTCATCAACAAGAAGAGCGAGCTGGAGAAAGAAGTGCAGCAGCGCAACCAGCATTTCCAGCAGAGCGAGAACAAGCTGAAACAGCGTGAGATGTCGCTCAATCAGCGTCAGGAGGAGTTGGGCCGTCGTAAGAATGATCTTGACAATCAGCAGACACGTATTGACAACGAGAAGAAGCTGCTGACCCTGAAATCTGAAGAACTCGAGAAGATGCAGTTGCAGGAGCGTGCCAAACTCGAAGAACTCTCTGGACTCTCTGCAGAAGAGGCTAAAGCCCGTTTGGTGGAGTCATTGAAGGATGAGGCTAAGACGGATGCTGCAGCCTATATCAATGAGATTATGGATGAGGCCAAGCTGAATGCTAACGCACAAGCGAAAAAAATTGTCATTCAGACTATTCAGCGTGTTGCTACTGAAACGGCTGTCGAGAACAGTGTCTCTGTGTTCCATATCGACAATGATGACGTCAAGGGACGCGTTATTGGTCGTGAGGGCCGTAATATCCGTGCCCTGGAGGCAGCCTGTGGTGTGGAGATTGTCGTTGACGATACCCCTGAGGCCATCGTCATCTCTGCCTTTGATCCTGTCCGTCGTGAGACTTGCCGTCTGGCTCTGCACCAGTTGGTGGCCGATGGTCGTATCCATCCTGCTCGTATTGAGGAAGTTGTGGCCAAGGTCAAGAAGCAGCTCGAGAACGAGATTATCGAGACTGGTAAGCGCACCACCATTGACTTGGGAATCCATGGTTTGCACCCCGAACTGGTACGTATCATAGGTAAGATGAAGTATCGTTCTTCGTATGGTCAGAACCTCCTGCAGCATGCCCGTGAGACCGCTAACCTCTGTGCCGTCATGGCTGCCGAATTGGGTCTGAATCCTAAGAAGGCTAAGCGTGCCGGCTTGTTGCACGATATTGGTAAGGTGCCCGATGAGGAGAGCGAATTGCCCCACGCTTTGTATGGTGCCAAGATTGCCGAGAAGTTCAAGGAGAAACCCGATATCTGCAATGCCATTGGTGCTCACCATGATGAAATGGAGATGCAGACGCTCTTGGCTCCCATCGTACAGATTTGTGATGCCATCTCTGGTGCCCGTCCAGGTGCCCGTCGCGAGATTGTCGAGGCTTACATCAAGCGTTTGAACGACCTGGAGGCCATCGCTATGTCCTATCCTGGTGTCACCAAGACCTATGCTATTCAGGCTGGTCGTGAGCTGCGTGTCATTGTGGGTGCCGACAAGATGGACGATGCTGAGACCGAAGCACTCTCTGGTCAGATTGCATCGAAGATCCAGAACGAAATGACCTATCCTGGTCAGGTGAAGATTACGGTAATTCGTGAAACCCGCTCTGTCGCCTACGCAAAGTAATAACTGTAAACAGTAAACGGTAAACTGTCAATTGTCAACTGTCAATTGTCAATTGTCAACTGTCAACATGAATTTGTATCCGTTTTTGTTTAGGCCCAATCTCCATACCGTTGTATGGGGAGGTCATCAGTTGCAACCCTATAAAGGTTTGCCGCCAACTGATGAGCCCGTTGGTGAGTCGTGGGAGGTCAGTGCAGTCCCCTCAAGTACCAGCATCATCAGCAATGGTCCTCTAGCAGGCAGAAGTTTGCCTTCTGCCATTGCTGAATCCCCCGAGGCCATCCTGGGCCATGCTGTCAACAAAAAGTACAAAGGTCAGCTACCTTTGCTGGTCAAATTCATCGATGCCCAGCGCGACCTGAGTATCCAGGTGCACCCCAACGACGAGATGGCCCAGCGCGAACATGGTAAGATGGGTAAAAGCGAGATGTGGTATGTCATCAAGGCGGACCCAGGTGCCCATCTTTATGCTGGTTTCAAACAGGCCATCACGCCACATGAGTATAAAAAACGCATAGAAGACGGTACTATCACAGATGTTTTGGCAGACCACCAAGTGAAGGCAGGCGATGTCTTTTACCTGCCTGCAGGTCGTGTCCATGCCATCTGTGGTGGTATCCTCCTTGCTGAGGTCCAGCAGTCCAGCGATGTCACCTATCGCATCTATGACTACAATCGCCCAGGTCTGGATGGTAAGCCCCGAGAACTGCATACCGAGTTGGCTGCACAGGCCCTCGACTACGAGGTGGAGCGCAACTATCGCACGGATTATCCCAAGTTTGATAATCGGGCAACACTGATAGTTGATTCCCCTTATTTCAGTGTCCGTGTGTTGGAATTTAATGATAAGTTCCATCGCAATCTCCTGAAGTACGATAGCTTCATCATCACCATGTGCATCGAGGGCGATTGCGAAATCCGCTTAAGACCCACTGTCCATTCTCCATTGTCCATTGTCAATTGTCCATTGTCAATTATCTTAAAGGAAGGCCATAGCACCTTGATTCCGGCAGCTATTGCCGATTACGACCTCATTCCATTGAATGGCAAGTCGCGTATTCTCGATGCCTTTATCGATAATCGTCCGGCCACTTTTGCCCGGCAAATAACTTCCCTTCTCCACATCGAGCGATAACTTTTTTTATAAAAAAGTGTTTTTCTTTGCTGAAAAGTTTTTTTTATCAGTTTTTATTCGTACCTTTGCACGCAAATTTGTATACAAATCTTTAAATGTTGCTGAATACCAGTGCAGGAAATGATGTGTGACAACACTTTCGAGGGCTCTTCTGTAGAGACTGCCACGTCGGGTGGCGGTGTCCCCCTCCTATCGAAACAGCTTTATGAGATACTGAATAAGGTACAGTGGTATCCCATGCGTGTAGCTTACGATAGAGGCGATAAAGTCCTGGCGATACGCGATGCATTGATTGCCCGAGGTGTTGAAAATTTCCTGCCCATGCACTGGGAGTATACAAAGGACGACCTTGATGCCCGTAAGCAGTTGAAACCTGCCATCAACGGTCTCATCTTTATTCATGCCTCTCGCATGGTCATTACCGACCTGAAGCGCCAGCCTGGTTTTACGGCTATGCGCTATTGGATCGATCAGACCAAAGGTCAGGATGCTGAGGACAAGATTCTTACAGTGCCTGATGCGCAAATGCATAATTTTATGCGAGTGGCATCCACAGAGGGAGATGATGTAGTATATCTTCAATATAACGAGCAGTTCCTCGATAAGCCCGGCAAGCGTGTACGTATCACGCAGGGTAACTTCGCAGGCTGCACCGGCACCATCCGGCGTATTAAGAAACGCCAGTGTGTCGTCGTTCAAATCGACCATGTAGCGGCAATGGCCTTGGCTTTTGTGCCGCCCACTTGGCTCGAATCGATTGATTAATTTTATTAATTAAATATTGAAATCATGAACTACATTAATTTTTGTGCTTTGGCCGTTTCGGCCGTGTTGACATTCACTTCTTGTGAAAAAGACCTCTTAACAGAAACAGACGACGAAGAAACCGAAGTTTCAGGGCAGTCGCCAAAAGCCACTGCCCATCTGAACATCATCACTCGCGGTTCAGGCGACAGCCCTAACCAAAATGCCGTAGCCGATGGCCGCATATATATCTTTAACGAGGCAGGCCAGTGTGTTGACCTCCTCACGACCAGCGAGAGTTCCAATCAGACCTCATCTACTCTCCCCGCAGGCACCTATACGCTTTATGCCCTAGGGAGTTCTGACCTCTCTCATTTTGTCCTTCCTACCAAGCAGCAGGCTTCTCCCTCTAGTGTTATCACACGTGCTGAGAATCAGACCATGTGTGACCTGCTTCAGAAGACAGTCAGTGTCACGCTTGAGAATGGCGAGTCTGTCACTCAGAATATCGTGCTCGACCATAAGGTGCTCTGCATTGACCAACTCGAAATTGCGGGTGTCCCTGATAATGTCACCAAGGTCGAAGTCAGTGTCTCGCCTCTATATAAGTCCATTCAGTTGGACGGCAGCTATGTGACGACTGCTACCGAGTCTTACAAGATAGAACTCGACAAGCCTATTTCAGGTGACACATGGCAGGCTACCCCTGCACAGATGCTCTTCCCCTCAAAGGGAACTCCGAATATCAAGGTGTCGTTTACGACGGCCAAAGGTGTTAAGAGCTATTCATATACAGCTTCCGAGGAGCTGCCCGCCAACCACCACTTTACCATCTCTGGCACCTATACAGACAATAGTGGTATAGCCCTCACAGGCATTCTGACTGCATCGGATTGGGGAGAAGACAGGACTATTACTTTTGGCTTCGACGAGCTAAGCAATAGAATCCCTGTTGCAGGCAGATCTTTTAATGGCAACTACGTCATTTCTGTCGATGAAACCAACCGGACAGCATTGGTCCGTTCTGCTAATATAGAGTATGTGGCCCCTGCAGCAAATTCTTCTAAGAATGATTGGCTATCTGCTCTCAACACAGCGATGGCGGCTGTAACGAAACCGGCAAATGCTGTAGGTGACTGGCGCATTCCAACCTACGAAGAAGCTTCGGTCTTTGTGACTGATCCATCATTATCATTATATAATGCAGATCATTCCTCGGCATATTTCTGCCTCAATGGCAATGCCCTCAAGTGGATTCAAGCCCAGCATCTAAACACCACTCCGGTGGTTAATACTGGTGACACTTTTGTAAGCACGATCAAATTCCGAGCGGTTATCACGATAACCTATTAAGATAAACAATTATTGGTTCATGCAGTATCACATTTTCTCGCCCTATCGCGTATGTCCTTTGGGTGCGCATGTCGACCACCAGCACGGACTGGTGACGGGCTTTGCCATCGATAAGGGTGTCGACCTCTGGTTCGATATCCGTGAGGATAGCCATGTGCATCTCGAGTCCAAGACCTTCGAGGGTATCGTGGACTTCGAGATTGATGCGCCCTCACAGGTGCGTGAGCGCCATTGGGGCGACTATGCCCGTGGTGCGAAGTTTGCCCTACGCAAGCGTTTCGAACTGAAACACGGCATCAATGGTGTCATCCAGGGCTCCCTGCCCGTGGGTGGCCTCTCCTCAAGTGCCGCTGTGCTCATCGCCTATGTGATGGCCTTCGCTAAGGCGAATGACATTACGTTGCAACCTTTTGAGGTAGTCAAAATCGCCTCTGAGGCTGAACGCGAGTACATCGGACTCAACAACGGTCTCCTCGACCAAGCTTGTATCGCTTTGGGCAAGAAGAATGGCCTGCTGTTCCTGGATTGCGACTCGAACGATTGGCGTATCATCAAGCGCAACCCTGAGATGCCTGAGTTTGAAATCGGGATATTCTTTAGCGGATTGACGCGCTCATTGGTTAATTCGGACTATAACCTCCGTGTTTACGAGTGTAAGACGGCCGCATGGAACATGCTCGCATATACCGAGCAACCCCTGAAGACCTTCGATAAGACCTTCTTGCGCGACATCCCAAAGGCCACCTTCGAAAAGACGCGTATTGCAATGCCTGCTCGCTTTGCACGCAGAGCAGAGCATTTCTACTCAGAGTACCGTCGCGTTCGCCAGGGTGTGACAGCTTGGGAAACGGGCAACCTGAAGCTCTTCGGAAAACTGAGCTTTGACTCTTGTGAGTCCAGCATCCACAATTACGAGTGCGGCTCCCCTGAGCTCATCGCCATCTACGAGATCATGCGTTCTCTCCCCGGAGTCTATGGCGGCCGCTTCTCCGGTGCCGGTTTCAAGGGTGCCTGCATCGCTCTCGTAGATCCCGCCCACAAAAAGAATATCGAAAAGGTCCTGACAGAGAAATACCTCGAGCAATTCCCCGAATACGAACGCACCTTCCAAGTCTTCTGGGTCAAGCCCGACGATGGCGCAAGATTTTTGGATAATTGACAATTGATAATTGACAATTGACAATTATGGCTAACGCGATACAGGACAAAAGTAAGGCTTTTGCAATAAGAATTATACGATGCTATAAATTTCTCACAGAACAGAAGCAAGAGCGTGTAATGTCAAAGCAATTGCTGAGATGTGGAACAAGTATAGGAGCGAATACGCGTGAGAGCAAGAATGCTCAAAGTCGTATGGACTTCCTAAATAAACTGAATATAGCGCTAAAAGAGGCTGATGAGACTGAGTACTGGCTTGATCTGCTTCATGAAACAAATTACCTTGATGATGATCAGTATGCCTCAATAGATGGAGATTGTGCTGAGTTAATTAAGCTCTTAACATCAATCATCAAGAAACTCAAAGAATCTGACGAGAAAAAATAATTCTCAATTATCAATTGTCAATTATCAAGAAACTCAAAGAATCTGACGAGAAAAAGTGAGAAAAAGTAATTCTCAATTATCAATTGTCAATTATCAAGAAACTCAAAGAATCTGACGAGAAAAAGTAATTCTCAATTATCAATTGTCAATTATCAATTAGTAAAGTGAAGAATATAGTCATAGCAGCAGGATATGCAACGCGTTTGGGTGAGTTGACTAAGAACTTCCCCAAGCCCCTGCTCAAGATAGGAGAAAACACCATCCTGGGTCGTATGCTCGATGATATCGACCAGATACCCGAGATCGATGAGCACATCATCATCACCAACCACAAGTTCGCTCCCATCTTCGAGGACTGGGTTAAAGCGAACACGAATCTCTCGAATGACACGAATAAAAAGATTAGTGAGATTAGTGCAATTCGTGTTCAAAAAGAAAACTTCAATTCGTGTTCAAAATATAAAAAACCGATTACTGTGGTCGACGATGGCACGGAGACCAACGACACTCGCTTAGGAGCTGTTAGGGATTTAATATATGCAATAAATGGCGGTGTTATTCCTGGAGATAAAGAATTCTCAATTGTCAATTCTCAATTATCAATTGTCAATTCTCAATTATCAATTGTCAATTCTCAATTATCAATTATAAACGATGACCTTCTTGTGGTAGCTGCCGACAACCTGCTGTTCTTTAGCTTTCAGGAGTTCGTTGATTTCGCCCAAGCCAAAGGCACTAGCTGCATCATGTGTCATGAGCAGCCCTCCATCGAGAAGCTCCAGCGCACAGGTGTCGTAGAGCTCGACGAAAATCACCGTGTCCTCGGCATGGAAGAGAAGCCTCAGGTTCCCAAGTCCCACTGGGCAGTGCCACCTTTTTATATATATAGGAAGGAAGACCTCGACCTCGTCCGCCACTCCGTGGAGAACGGCTGTGGCAAGGATGCCCCCGGCAATCTCGCTCACTATATGGTCGAGCACACCACCATGCACGCTTGGCCCATGTCTGCCGGCCGCTTCGACATCGGTAGCCTCGATACCTATTACGAGGCCTGCGAATTAGCGAAAGCAGGAAAGTTATAAATGTAAATCAAGAATTTGAGAATTATAATCCCTCATGTTAATATTTAATGTCTAGAATTAGCGAATTAGAGAATTAGTCTTAAAAACATCCGTGTTCGCAAAAGAAAATTCTTCAATTCTATCCATTCTTGATAAATTAAGAAAAAACAAGATTAAAGAGAAAAATTCTCTAATTCTCAAATTCTTGATAAAAAATAGTATATGCAGAAAAAAGATTTAAATAACAAGACTATTCTTGTCACTGGAGGTGCAGGATTTATAGGCTCAAACCTCATTAAGCGTTTGTTCAAAGACACAAAAGGTAGTACCATTATCAATATTGATAATCTGAACGACTACTATGACGTGCGCCTGAAAGAATATAGGTTAAAAGAGTTGGAAACTCTTAATTGTCAATTGTCAACTGTCAATTATCAATTTATTAAGGGTGACTTGGCTGACAAGGCTCTGATTGATGGACTGTTCGAGAAGTACCACTTTGACATCGTTGTCAACCTTGCTGCCCAGGCCGGTGTGCGTTACTCCATCGAGAATCCTGATGCCTATATCCAGTCCAACATGATTGGGTTCTACAACATCCTCGAGGCCTGCCGCCATTCGATGTCAGATGTAAGAAGTAAGAAGGAAGATGTGAATGCTCAGCCCTCAGACATCAGCCCTCAGACATATAAAGGTGTGCAACACCTTGTATACGCCTCGAGTAGCAGTGTTTATGGCGGCAACAAGAAAGTTCCGTTCAGTACGGATGACCGTGTAGATAATCCTGTGTCTTTGTATGCAGCCACGAAGAAAAGCAACGAGTTGTTTGCCCATTGTTATTCAAAGCTGTATAACATTCCCTCTACGGGTCTTCGCTTCTTCACGGTCTATGGTCCTGCCGGCCGTCCTGATATGGCCTACTTTGGCTTCACCAACAAGCTGCTCAAGGGCGATACCATCCAGATTTACAATTATGGTAACTGCCGCAGGGACTTCACCTATGTCGATGACATCGTGGAGGGCATCGTGCGCGTGATGGCAAAAGCCCCCGAGAAGAAGACCGGCGAAGACGGTCTGCCCATCCCTCCCTATGCAGTATATAACATCGGTGGCGGTCAGCCCGAGAACCTGCTGGACTTTGTGAACATCCTGCAAGAGGAACTGGTCCGCGCCGGCGTCCTGCCTAAGGATTATGATTTCGAGGCCCACAAACAACTGGTCCCTATGCAGCCCGGTGACGTCCCTACCACCTACGCAGACGCCACCGCCCTGGAACGCGACTTTGGCTTCACGCCCCGGATCACCCTCCGCGAAGGCCTCCGCCACTTTGCCGAGTGGTATAAAGAGTATTACGGGTAAGTATTTATTCCCGCAAATAGAAATTCTATTCCCTATGGATGTTGCATTCATTTTAGATAAGTATTTCAAAGGAAAGGAGGGCGTGTCGATCACCGCACCGATGTAGCCGAGGAATATAACGAGACATTTGTAGAAACAGGAGAACTGGATTCGCTATGGTAGAATTTAAGTTTTCCCAGCTAATGTGAACTTCCGCATAACAGCCTGATACACAATGTAAAACGAAACCACCGTTTCCTGTTTCATCAGACATTCATCAGACATCCGGGAAATTAAGCCTTTACTGCTCATTTCTACCACAAAATTAGTAAAATTCGGGCATTCCTGCAATACCTTTAAGAATATTTCATATACAAGTATGAACAAACGTTAAATTTCTGTTTGCAGAAAAACAGCATAATCCTTGCAGATATCGAATAAAATGCTTAATTTTGCAACCGAAAAGTCAAGATAGAAGAAATAGCTTATGATGACGAGAGAAGAAGCATTGCGCCGCTTTAAGGCAGCCAAACAGAAAAAGATGAATGCCGTAGCAGCTCTTGAAGAGAAAATGAAGCAGGCCTACGAGGAACGTACTGGTATGAAAGCCAACTACGTAGTTACGCTATGAACAGCCTTTCCCTTCACGCAGTTAATGCATCATCCTCTTATGAGGTGAGCGCAGTCAATGATGGCTGCTATCAGTTCTTTACTGACTACGGTGTACACTGTACGGTGGAGTTCGTTCTCGATGACTCCCTATTGAGTCACGAGACCTATCATCTTGTAATAGTCAACGTCAATCACCAGAAGTCACCCAGTGATGTAAAGGTACGAGACACCATCATCGCCATTATAGACGAGTTCTTCGTTGAGAACAATACAACCCTGCTCTATATCTGCGAGACAGGAGATAAGAAGCAGGCTCTTCGCAATCGACTATTCGAACGTTGGTTCTCCACTTATGAGCGTAAGGCACAATACACGTTTGTTGCCTCCTCTCTCAAAGACGATGAAGGCATTGAGAACTATGCGGCTATTATTGTTCGTAACGACAATCCAGACCTCAGTGCAATTGTAGCAGAGTTCACCACGACAATATCCTTGCTCAGCACGAAGCCGTGATGTCAGGGACCTATCCCTTATACGTACCAGATTGGGACGTTAACATTCCAAGTTCGCTAGGCAACAAAATGGTGCTGCAAAAGCAGATTCAATCGCTAACTGGTTGGTCGAAAATGAAGATCAAACCACTAATTCTTGATAGCGGCAAGTACCTCACAGTCTTCCGTATAGTTACTACACAGCCAGTATGATCGCAAAAGACAAACGGAAGAAATATCCATCATGAGCGAAGTAAGCGAAGCGATACAAGCGAAGTGCCTCGCCTTTGGCGACAGAGTAATCAAGTTGAATGATTATCTCCTGAGCCAAGCAGCGATGGAGCATGAGAATTATAAGAAGTCAAAGATTCAAAAGAAAGGAAAACAAACATCTTCCCTCTGCCATCTTACATCTTCCATCTCGCAGCACATCATCCATCATCCATAAAACATCAAACATCTTCTGATTACGAACAATATAAAATACAACAATATGTGTACAGTAAGTGTTAAGGTAAACGAGGCATTGCTTCGTGGCATGCGACCGGACCTGAACTCCACGGCAGCTATACGCCAGTGGGCACAGCAGCAGATAGACTTGTGTATTCAGCAGATGGAACTCGACGACCAGGAAACGATGACTATCGAGGAAGCCCGCGAGATGACTCATCGTGCAGTAAGCCGTGAATATGCTCTGGATCGTGATATGACACCAGAACAGCTGTATGCGGTGATTTCGGAAGAGATTGATGATATCTACGCTAATGGCTGATTATCGCTATATCATCAAGCCTCGAGCATCTCGTAAGATATTCTCTTTTTATCAGAATGTGGCGAAGAAGTACCGTCATACGTATGATAAGGGAGATCTCAAGCGTGACGTTCAAAACGCGGTTTTCTCAATCTTTCGCATCGAGAACGGACTCCTCCGCCGAGAGCCGACCATCTCACAATGGGCTGGCTACCACATGGCTAATACTGATAAGTGGTACTTCGCCTACACGATAGATGGCGACACCATCACAGTAGTCGATGCTCGCCATGCACAAAATATGAGGGATTAAATTTCTTCCCTCTTACATCTTCCATCTTCCGTAGTGCCTTCGTAGTGGTAAGATAGTGGTAAAGGCCAAATACCGCCATAATACAGAACCGGAAGAGGAAGATTAAAAGCGTACGTATTGCATATGCCTGATACAAAAGTTGCATTAGAGGAGAATCAAGCTGGCTTGAATTCTGCTAAGCTCAAGACCATTGCAGATAGGGCAGACATTATCGTTTGGTAAAAACTAATATCTGATTTCCCAGGTGGTCATGGAATGATGCAGTTCGATACTGCCAGTCAGAACAAATACTATGATAGAGCTTAATCCTCAATACGAAGCGATATTTGCTGCGGACAATATTGACGATGATTGCGATAGAATCGCGCACGAGGTTGATGTCGTGGGATTGCAGATTGAGGAGATACTGAAGATAGCGAGTGGGATAGATGACGGCCGCGTGGGGCTGTACAGGATGGCAGTTACGAAGTATCTGCAACTGCTCAAGTCGATGACGAAGCATTTCGTTGCCGACGAGCACTGGTGCTATTTCGATGATATGTATAGCCCCGAGTATTCTTTACAGGCCATTTACAGTGCGATAGGCAGGCACAGGCTTGATGCCGACTCTGCAGCGTTGCTGCAGGCAGGGCACGACGAGATCCGTCAGACCGAAGCGTATAACGAATACGGCATACCGCTCTATATCCATAGAATGGGCCAATAATATAATAAGGTGGCTTAATAGATAGTTATCATGGGCAAGAAGATATTCGTATCATATAAATATGCTGACAAGCATGTTCAGTATATAGAGCACGACGATGATGATGCCACTACTCCTCGCCACTATGTGGATTATCTCCAATCCAAATTGGATAAGGAAGACCATATCAATAAAGGCGAGAAAGATGGTGAGGACCTGTCAGACTTTGCCGACGAGACCATTTGGTCGAAACTGCGCGATAAGATATACGATAGTTCAGTAACCATTGTACTGATTTCTTCTGGAATGAAAGAATCTGGGAAAAGTGAGAAAGACCAGTGGATACCTTGGGAAATATCCTATTCGCTGCGCGAACCAGATAGGGATGATAGAAAGAGTCTATGTAATGCCGTCCTTGCTGTGGTACTACCCGATGAAAATGGCAGTTATGACTACGCTATAGAAACTTGCAATCAATGCAGCTCTAAATGCAATATTTGGCATACCAACAGGCTGTTCTGGATTTTAAGAAAGAATATGTTCAATCAGTATGTCAAGACCGATAAAGACTGCCAAAAAGGAGACGATGTGTATTTGGGTTGGCCCAGCTATATCCACATGGTTAGATGGGAGACATTTATTGGTAATATCAACTCATGGATCTCAAAAGCAGAGGCAATTCAAAATAATAAAGAAGATTACGACATCAAGGTGAATATGCCTGATGACATATAATAGAATAAACAATATGTGTGATATAAAGAAAACCTTTCAAGAAATGGATATACTTGAACGCAAGGGACATCCCGTAGTTCAGGCACATATCAATATGCTACAGGGAATCATTACCCGAATGGCACAGAACAGCACCAACTGTAAGAGTTGGGCTATCCCCATTGTTTCTGCCATCATTATGCTTGCGTTAGAGAAGAGTACTATTCCAGGTAGGGTGGCGTATATACCTCTGGGCATATTTTATCTCTTGGATTGTTATTATCTGGGATTGGAGCGCAAGTTTCGTGATGAACAGAATGATTTTATAAAGAAGTTGAACGACGGTGAAGATATTACAAGCGATATATTCTTTGCCCAATCCACTGATAAGAAAGGCTGGTTTGGCAGAAGATGGAGAATGATAAAGGATCAACTGTTTTGCACCTTTGATGGCATCTTCTCATTCTCAACAACCATTGTATATGGTGTGTTGGCTTTGTCGATATTCTTAATTGGTAAGATTTGAATCAATATGTATAAGGCTTTTCAGTTAGATTTCTCAACGTTTGATGTTAAAACGTTGCAAACATATTTGACTGTAGGAAAACAGTTATACAATCAGCAGAAAGCTTTAGTACAGAAATCTCTTTCCTCATATCTTGACCCCGATGGTCTATTGGATGGTTCAAAGATTGAGGAAGACTGGTTCCCTCAAAAGGACTTTAGCTTTGATGTGTTTTTGTCACATTCCCATAAGGACGAGGAGCTGATGATAGCTTTGGGCGGTTACTTGGATAAGGAATTAGGGTTGAAATGCTTTATAGACTCTCAGTTATGGGGTTATTCTGAGGAACTGCAACCAAAGATTGACAAAGCGTGTTGTCGTTTCAATGAAGTGAAAAAAACTTGGAATTACAATGACCGAAATGTATCCACCTCATATGTCCATAATATGCTGATGGTAGCATTAACAAAGATGATGGATTCAACAGAGTGCTTTTTCTTTGCCCAAACAGCAGCTTCTACACTTAAATCCCAGGCTACTCAGACATTGTCTCCTTGGATATATAGCGAGCTTTCTATTTCCAGAATGTTACGCCCTGTGCCCAAGCGTGAGGAAAAGGTTAAGCTGTTTGAAAGTGGAGGACAACTGAGGACATTCTCTTTGGAGGCAAAAATGAAGTTTACTCCTCCTATGGAGCACTTAGTGAATTTATCATGGTATGACATTGTGGATTGGGTCGGGATTGTGAAAAGTAATTATCAGTATGGCAATAATATCCATCCATTAGATGCTTTATATCAATTGAAAGGATTGTATAAATAATTTGCGGCAAAGAACCAACAGGTTTGAATGCTGATGTTTTTTTGACGAGCCTGCTTCTAGACAAGACTAAAGCTGAGAATAAAGTGTATGGTATTCAAGGAAACAAAGATCAAAAATATCAAAATAACTGACGCCAAACCGAGCGCAAACGAGCTCGCTTGATTTGCCGAGGTGCGAAGGAAGTCGATGACAGTCAAGTGACAGAGCCACTGAAGTAGCAGATCCTGAAGGGTGATGTTCATACGATAGAGGAGATGAGGGTATAACTTCAGGCTTTTGTCAGAATCATATTGGTTCACTAATTACATATAATGTCAATTTGAATATATTAAAATATGAAAACAGCATTAATTACTGGAATTACGGGACAGGACGGTAGTTACCTGGCCGAGTTTTTGTTGGAGAAGGGTTATGATGTGCATGGAACTATCAGACGTAGTTCTGTGGACTTCAGAGAGCGTATAGCACATTTGGAGGGTACTCCACATTTCCATCTGCATTATGCAGATCTGGGTGACTCGATGAGTGTGCTGGGCGTGATTGGTAAGGTACGCCCTGACGAGATATATAACCTGGCTGCACAGAGTCATGTGCAGGTGAGCTTTGACTCTCCAGAGTTTACGGCAGATGTGGATGCCGTAGGCGTGCTCCGCATCCTCGAGGCCGTGCGCCAGTTGGGCCTTACCGATACCTGCCGTATTTACCAGGCCAGCACCAGCGAGCTGTATGGTAAGGTCGAAGAGGTGCCTCAGAACGAGAACACGCCATTCCATCCCTATAGCCCGTATGCTGTGGCTAAACAGTATGGCTTCTGGATTGTTAAGGAGTATCGTGAGGCGTACAGCATGTACTGTTGCTCGGGTATTCTGTTTAATCATGAGAGTGAGCGTCGCGGTGAGACGTTCGTAACCCGTAAGATTACGTTGGCTGCAGCACGTATCAGTCAGGGTGTGCAGGATTGCCTGTATCTGGGTAATATGGACTCATTGCGTGACTGGGGTTATGCCAAGGACTATGTAGAATGTATGTGGCTGATCCTGCAGCAGCCACAGCCGGAGGACTTCGTGATTGCTACGGGTGTGCAGCACAGTGTTCGTGAGTTTACCACTCTGGCCTTTAAGCATGCAGGAATCGAGCTGAAGTTCGAAGGCGAGGGTATCAATGAGAAGGGTGTATGCGTAGCAGGACCTGAGAACCTCATAGGTAAGACCTTGGTTGCTGTCAGCGAGGACTTCTATCGTCCTACGGACGTGGTGAACCTTTGGGGTGACCCAACGAAGGCTAAGGCTAAGTTGAAGTGGAACCCGAACAAGACTTCATTTGAGGAACTTGTCCGCCTCATGGTTGAGCATGATATTGCTAAGGTTGCAGCTGAAGGTGCTGCCGCAAAGGTTCGCACTAACCTCGCAGAATACCTTGAAAAAGGCATCGTCAAGTAAACCACGAAGTTTATTTTTTAACGAACACGAATCTCTCGAATAACACGAATGATAAGATTAGTGCGATTAGTGCAATTCGTGTTCAAAAAGGAATAAAAATGTTAGATAAGAATTCTAAGATATATGTTGCAGGCCACAACGGCCTTGTGGGTTCTGCCATTTGGAACAACCTCCTGCAGCGAGGTTACACCAACCTTGTTGGTCGCTCCCATAAGGAGCTGGACCTGACAGACCAAGTGGCTCTGAAGAAGTTCTTTGATGAGGAACAGCCCGATGCAGTGGTGCTGGCGGCAGCCTTTGTGGGCGGCATCATGGCCAACATGCTCTACCGTGCTGACTTCATCATGATGAACATGAAGATCCAGTGCAACGTCATTAGTGAGGCCTACGCCCATGGTGTCAAGAAGCTCCTCTTCCTGGGCTCCACCTGCATCTACCCCAAGAACGCGCCCCAGCCCATGAAGGAGGATTGCCTCCTCACCAGCCCGCTGGAGTACACCAACGAGGAGTACGCCATCGCCAAGATTGCCGGCCTGAAGATGTGCGAGAGCTACAACCTGCAGTACGGCACCAACTACATTGCCGTGATGCCCACCAACCTCTATGGCCCCAACGACAACTTCCATCTGGAGAACTCCCACGTGATGCCGGCCATGATGCGCAAGGTCTATCTGGCCAAGCTTATTCATGATGGTGCATGGGATAAGATTGCCATTGACCTGAATAAGCGTCCCGTTGAGGGCGTCACCGGCGAGGGATTAGTTCAAGAGTTTAATGGTTCAAGTAGTTTAAGCTTAAACTCCTCAAACTCCTTAAACACCTCAAACCGCCAAAAAGTCCTCGACGTTTTGGCCAAGTACGGCATCTACGATAACCGTGTTGTCCTTTGGGGCACCGGCAACCCCCTCCGTGAATTCCTGTGGTCTGAGGACATGGCCGATGCCAGCGTCCACGTGCTCCTGAACGTCGATTTCAAAGATATCATAGGAATAGAGAAATACTCCAGCGTGCACTATGGTGTGGCTGCTGACGGAGTGGTTGACCGCAACCACAGCACCGGCCGTGGCGGTTACATCCCCTCGTTGGGCGAAATCCGCAACTGCCACATCAATGTGGGCACCGGCAGAGAGCTCACCATCCGTGAGCTTTCCCAGCTGGTTGTCAAGGCCGTAGGCTTTGAGGGCGAAGTGGCCTTTGATGCCAGCAAGCCTGATGGCACCATGCGCAAGCTCATTGACGTAAGCAAGCTGCACTCTCTGGGTTGGCATCATCATGTTGAAATCGAGGATGGCGTCCAGAAACTGTTTGATTGGTATAAACAGAGTTTGTCGTAATTTAGCATTTAACAAGTTAACATTTTGACATCCCAACTACAGGCACAGGCTCCCTATGGTCGCCAGAGCCTTCCGCTATTGAATAAGGTGTCAGCCCGTGGCTCCGTAAACTCCGCCACCGGCTGGATTATCCAAAGTGCCAAAGGCGTCGCGATCGCTGTGCTAGAGAACTAAACAAATACTGATATGTATAGGAAACACATGACAGAGGCACAATTTGAGAAGATGAAGCGAGAGCAACACCGCCTTCGCTACATGGACACGCGTAGAATTGAAGAGGTGTTCCCTGACATTGTCTCAATAGAAATTCGCTATCAGTTGCATCACGGTTCTGCTTTTGGCAGTCAAGATAAGGAAGGAACGTGGAATGTTAACCTACAGAGTCAGATGTGTTTTGTAATAGATTGTCTCAATCGCGAATGCACCTCTGCTGGTTTTGACTTGAAAAATGAGATATATGCAATGCATCGAGATCATCTGACGGAGAAATCTGGCGAGATGAGATGTGATGGTCAGGAAGCTCCTGACCATCCAGAACAGAGCTGTGACGGACAGTTAAAATACACTATAAAAATATCCTATAAGCAGTAAAGTAATTATATAATCAAGACTAAATTCACAAAAAGCTTATTGTTATGCAAAAGCTCATAATTGATAATTTCAAGCAGATAACTCATGCTGAGATAGAGGTCAAGGACTTCTTGTTGCTTATTGGCCCTCAAGCCTCAGGGAAGAGCACTATAGCCAAGCTAATATACTTTTTCAAGTCTATACAACAGTACTATATTGATCTTTTTGATATCGACGACCGTGAGATGACAGTTGAAAAGGTTATTGTGAATTATAACCTTAGGATTGTAAAAAAGTTCCAAGAGTACTTTTCTTTCACAGAATTGCCGGATCCTAATTTCAAAATGCAGTTTGAACTTTCTTCAAAGAATGATAAAAATTTGCGTTTTGCAGTGGTAGACAAAAAGGTATCTGTTAGTTATACTCAAACATTGCATGATGCCCTAGCAACAGCTACTGAGAAGCTTATATCTCTTCGTCAACAGTCTAAGGATTTGATTGCCCAAGATTCTGTAAACGAAATGAAAATTAGAAATGAGTTTTATGGCCGCGTTTGGAAAGAGTCTTGTGACATATTTGACGATTCAAAATCAGGTCTGTATATACCTGCAGGTAGAAATATTACTGTTACGTTCTCAGAGCAGTTCCAGATGTTATTCTTTGGACAATTAAGTGACAAGCAGAAGCACATAGGT
>CACWOS010000047.1 GCA_902762565.1 uncultured Prevotellaceae bacterium | reverse complement strand
ACACAAGCAGTCCCAGGATAAAGACTACTGCCATAGATCCTCCGAAGAGTATCCAACCTTGCCATTTTTTCAATTGCTTTGCCATAATATTTCTTTTTTTATTAATTCGTGAAATTGGTGTAATTCGTTGTTTAGTTCATCATGTTTTGCAACCAATCAGGAACGGGAGATGGGGGCAACGGTGTTACGCCTTCAGCATTTGGGGTAGCCATCAGCGAGTTCATGCCGCCGTGTGGCACACCCCGATGACAGTCCCAGCACACCTTACCGCCTGTGGCCAACTGCTGCATATAGCCCATGCGGCCCGTCTTCACAAACTCTGTATTCAGCTGCGTATGGCAGCGGATACAATTGTCCATTACTACCTGGCCTGTTAGCTTCTCGGCCTTGATGGCCTGATGCTCCATGTGGCCCACGAAATATGCCGTGTGCTTCAAGCCGTCAACCGCCTTGAAACCATAATACACAGCCAGATTCTGATGGGGCACGTGACAATCGTTGCACGTGGCACCGTTCTTCTGTGGTCGATACGTCCATGCGAGGAGTGGCTCCACGTAGCATAGTAAGGGGTCATGATATGGCAGTTGACGCAGGCCGACGGGTTGTCGCCTATAAAATAAGTATGCGCCCTGAGCAGATACATAAACAATCCGCCGAGGCCGCATACGACGCCCGCTATCACCAGCAAACCCACCTTCTGTCGATACGATAGCCAGTCCTTAAAAGCGAAAAAATCCTTTAGCTTCATTCGTTATAGGTATATTTATGTTGCAAATATACGGAAAATATTCCAAACTGCCTAATTTTAGGACATAATAATTGTTAATCCGCCATTCTCTTCTCAAATCCCTCCCAACAAGCTACTCTGTCACAATTATTTCGGTGCTTGTTATACCAATCTAAGTTTCCGAGGCTTTCTTGGCTATGCGCGAAATAATAGCGAATGCTGATTTATACCAACGATGTCTATTCGGAGTCCGCCGAAGCGGAAACCAACGGTAAAATTACACAAAAATCTTCAATTTAGTAACACAAAACAACAAAAATCACACAAAAAGTGATGAATAAGTTTATTATTTTTCTTTCATACGCTCAGAATTAGAGAAAAATTCGTAATTTTGCCCAGCATAACCTTGCTGCATTCAGCGAACAGTCGGCTATTAGTAAGCAATTAGTCGGCATTGATGTGCGAAGAACGACCGAAGGTGTATCGAGGCTATATCGAAGCAGTAACGAAGGAGCACCGAAGCAGTAACAAAGAAACGACGAAACAAATAGGATACGAAGAGATTTCAATCTTCCTCAAAGAACGAGCCTACGGGCTATCCTCAGTCGCGAGGCCACGATGGCAGAGCCGAAAATGGCTTCCATGCCTTTCGAGGCAATGCCTATGCCAGACGCTATGGCTTACGAAGATATGAATTTTTCAATATCAGATATTATGGAGCAGAAGAGAACAACACCAGAATTTATCACAGAGCTGGAGCCGAACGAGATCTTCGTCTTCGGCAGCAACCTGAAGGGAATGCACGGCGGCGGTGCCGCTTATATCGCCTACCGCAAGTTTGGGGCCATCATGGGTCAGGGCGTTGGCTTGCAGGGTCAGAGCTATGGTATCCCTACCATGCAGGGCGGCGTGGAGACCATCCGTCCCTATGTCGATGAGTTCATCCAGTTCGCCAAGCAGCACCCTGAACTGACGTTCCTCGTCACTCGCATCGGCTGTGGCATCGCCGGATTCACCGATGATGAAATCTCCCCGTTGTTTGCAGAGGCACATGGTGTGGAGAATATCGTTCTGCCTCCGAATTGGTAAAACCAGCAAGAATAATGTTATGCCAAGACAATATAAAGTAACTCTATTGACCATACTGCTGTGCTTAGTTGCCATAGAAGTTCCTGCTGACAGCTGGAATGAAGGGAACTACAAGCCTTATAACACTGATGTTGTGCTGGAGAAGACCAACCTGCCCCTCCTGTTTATCGACACCCGCGACAAAGCTGGTCATACCACAGTCATTCATAAAGACTACCGGGTGGCAGTGCGTATGAAGATTATCAGCAATGCTGACGGGGTGAACTACGGCGACACGGTGGCACATCCGAATCAGACCATTGACTATGAAGGTTGGGTAGGCATCAATTCAGAACCTTGAAAACGGCTGACGTGAACGGAAAGAAAGAGAAAGTGAAACTGCTCGGTTTGCCAGAGGACAACAACTGGGTGTTGCTGGCGCCCTATCATGACCGCAGTCTGATTCGCGATCCGCTGGTGTATCAACTCTCACGCCCCTACTTCGAGTTCACGCCTAAGTGTAAGTTATGCGAGGTCATCCTTGACGGCATCTACTATGGTGTCTATATCCTCTGCGAGAAAGCAAGCAAGGGCGAGAACCGCATGAACTTTACTGACCCAGGCGACATCGGCGACGAACTGACTGGCGACTATATGGTAGAGATAGACCGTGATAATGAGCCACACTTCGTATTGAAAAACAAGATGTACGACCATGATATCTGCGCAAAGTATAACTTCCCTGAGTACGAGGAGATGACAAGCGAGCAGATGGCTTATATCAAGCAGCGGTTTGACGAGATGGAGGATGTGCTTAACAGTGATGATTTTGCTGACAAGGAGAATGGCTACAGTAAGTATATTGACGTGGAAAACTTCATCAATTACCAGTTGATGTCGGAGTTCTGTCAAAACCCTGACGCCTATCGTCTGAGTACTCTTATCTACAAACGTCGCGACTCTGTCGATCCACGCTTCAAGATTACCCCTTGGGACTATAACATGGCCTTCGGCAATAACATCGCAGCAGGTGATTTCATCTATGAGCAATGGGTGTATGAGAAGGGACAGCAAGCGGGGCTGTTAGGTAAACTGCCCGTGCCTTTCTGGTGGAAAAGGCTGACTGAAGACGAAGCCTACTGGAACCGCATGAAGGAGCGCTGGACAGAACTACGCAACAGCACACTTGGCGACCAGTACGTCACGGAAATGATTGACTCACTGGTCAACGAAGTGACTATCGGAGGAGCCTGTGAACGCAACTATCAGGCATGGCCTATCTGGGACAAAGAGATTCCCCTGGCACCTACCACTGCCACAAACTATTCGGAAGAAATAGCCCTCATGCGTGAGTGGATTAAGAAACAGGTGGCTTGGATAGACGGTCAACTGGGTTTCGCCCCTACAAGCATCCTCTCCATTCACGATGCGCCCGCAAGTTCACCAATAAACCCACTGACAGAGGCATCTACATACACCAAGGCAATAAGGAAGTCATCAAATAATGACACATCACAGCGTGCCTAAGTAACAAGAAATATAAGGAGATTGTGAATGACGGTTTGATATGATAGAAATACGAGAAGCAACAAAGAATCAGGCAGCGGAGATAGCACGACTGATCATGATGGCCATGACGGATGAGTGCTGCCTGTACTATTGTGCGGACGGGTGCGGTCTGGGGGCTTTCCGCAAAATGATGACCTATCTCGTGAATAGGGAGGACTCGCAGTACAGTTATCGGAACACGCTGGTGGCGATGGATGGAGAAAAGGTGGTTGGCATATCGGTGAGTTATGACGGCAGCATGCTTCATGAGTTGCGGCGAGCATTCATCGAGGCTGCCAAGGAGTATGTCGGCAAGGACAATTCAGGCATGGGCGATGAGACGCAGGCGGGAGAACTATACCTCGACTCGTTGGCTGTGCTGCCCGAATATCGCAGACAGGGCATTGCCCGACGGCTGATTCTGGCTACGAAGGAAAAGGCAGACACGATGCATCTGCCTTGTGTTGGACTCTTGGTGGACAAGGGAAACCCGGATGGCGAGGCTCTGTATTCCTCTGTTGGTTTCAAATACATGAACGACAGCCGGTGGGGAGGACATGAAATGAAACATTTGATATGGTTGGATGCTGCGGCGATAGAACTTTTATCGACTGAAGTTGTATAAAAACAAGAAAAGACATGAACATAGAAGATGTACGTGAATATGCGCTGACACTGGCGGGAGCGAATGAGGATATGCCTTACGGTCCTGACTGGCTGATTTTTCGTATCGAAGGGAAGATATTCCTGCATATCTGGCTGGAGTCGCCGGAACCTACTTGTGCGGTGAAGTTGGAGCCTGAGTTCGGGCAGTCATTGCGTGAACACTATGAGGGCGTGCGCCCTGCTTATCATCTGAACAAGACGCATTGGAACGATATTTATCTGGACGTGATAGATGACGAACTGACCAAGCAATGGATTCGCCAGTCGTATGAACTGGTGTTGAGCAAACTGCCGAAGAAACTTAGGGAGAAATATATATGAAGCAAGGGAAGAGGGCAATAGTGATGGGTGCCTCGTCGGGCATCGGACATATCGCCGCCATCACTTCGATAGCAGGAACGAAGGGACTGGGCCCTGCACCATCCTATTCGGCCACGAAGACCATGCAGAACGTGTATCTGCAGGCCCTGAAGCAACATGCGCGAAGCCGTGGGCTGGACATTCGCTTTACGGACATTCGCCCCGGGTTTGTAGATACAGCCTTGCTGAGTGGCGATTTTCTGGAGGTGCATTTTCTCTAAATGCTGTGTCAGAATAAGGTTATCATAGATAATTTTTCTGTAAGATGATGGAAGTATTAGACGAAATCGACCTGCAGATCTGTAAGGTCAAGTTGAAGCAGATTAATCACGAGATAGCCGATGCCTTCATACGTCGCATCATGCGCATACCAGACGTCATAGAGTGCTACAACACCTCAGGCACTTACGACTACCTCTTGAAAGTGCGCGTCCGTGACATGAAGAAATACCAGGAGTTTGTCCTTACGAAACTGGGTGAGATAGAGAGCGTTGCCTCCATAGAAAGCACCTTCGTCATGAGTGAGGTCAAGCAGACCTATGGCATTAGCATCGATTAGTCCGGCCCTTTGCTACGCCAATCTTTTCAGCATTTCCAAGAGTACCTTCCAGATGTCTTCTATCGTCGAAAGCTCTATGCGCTCGCTGGTGGAGTGAGGCTCCACGATACGAGGTCCTATGCTGGCCATCAGGATGCCAGGATAGTGTTGCACGAAGAAACCTGCCTCTAAGACAAAGTGCATGGCCACCATCCGTGGTCGCCAACCCAGCACGTCTTGGAAGGTGTCGCTTGTCAGTTGGAGGAAAGGCGACTGTTGGTCTTCCTGCCAGGCAGGAGCAGACATGATGGTTTCAGACGTGCCACCGTAAGTGGCAAACGTATCGGCAATGTCCTTGCTGAGCTGTGTCATATCAGCATCGATGAAGCTACGTGTATGCGTAGATATAAACAGGTGGTCGGTCTCAGTCGTGATGCGTCCCACGTTGTTCGATGTCTCGACGGTGTCCTCCATCGTCTCGCTCATCTTTACGACACCTTGTGGCGTCTGTTCCAGACAATGCATCAAGGCTTCGAACGTTTCTGTGGGGATGACGGAATCCTGCGGATCACACTTTTCTATCGTGCAGGTCATGTTGGGATCGGTCTGTCCGTATTCCTCGCGCAACCATTGGTTAATGCTCTCTTGTTGAGCCTTGACAAATTCACATGCCTCTCCAGAAGGCACACAAATAATGATGTCGGCATGCGAGGCGATGGAAGCGTTGGCCTCGCCACACTCGATGCTGGCTAAGTGGAAGTCATATTCGTTATAAATAGCAGCGAGAATGGCCCACGAAGGGATAACGGCACTGCAGCGTCCCTTATTGATGTCAACACCTGAGTGACCACCCAGACCACCTTCGAAACGGATGTGGTACCAGCGATGCTTACCTGCAGGGATGGGTTCAGGCTTGAAGGGCAGACGGTGGAACTGCAGTGTGGCACCAGCAGCACCTGTGGTGATGGTGTCGTAGTCCTCAGAATCGAGGTTGATGACCTTGCGTCCTTTCAGAAAATCCTTGGATAGAGCTGCCGCTCCTGACATACCGTCTTCTTCGTTGGTGGTGGTCATCACCTCTAGGGCAGGATGCACAATGCTGTCGTCTTCCAATACAGCCAGTGCCATTGACAGTCCGATGCCATTGTCGGCACCAAGCGACGTGCCACGGGCCTTCATCCAGCCGTTCTCCACATATGCCTCGATGGGGTCGGAGAGGGGGTCTTTCATTCCCACACAAACCATATCCATGTGGTTCAGCAATACGATGGGTTCAGCCCCCTCATGTCCTGGTGTTGCAGGCTTGCTAATCACCACGCAGTTCTCCTTGTCGCGCTTATAGGGTAAGTGCAGTCGTTCTGCAAACTGGCATAGATAGTCAGCTACCCGTTCCTCATGGTGTGACGGACGGGGTATCTGGTTTAATTCCTTGAATATCTGGAATACACGTTCTGTTGTAGGCATAGTCTTCATGATTTATTTGTTGTTATGTTAGTCTTCCTGCATTCAGTTCGGAGGGCTTCGAGAGCTTTATATTCAGCCGGATCATATTTTACGATAGGAGCGATAGTCATTCTGGCGGCATTGCCAAGTCTTTTCTCAAGAAGTTTATACTCTGTGTATTGGGAAAGGATCAGCTCCTTCATCTCGTCAGTCAAGGGAAGATCGCGCTCCAGACCCGATTCCCGGACCATCACCCGACTTCTGGAAGCTACAGATAGTTCAACATGCAGTTGTACATAACAGATAATATCGAAATAATCCTCTGGCTGGAAAACGTCTTTGACCGACTCAAGGTAATTTCCGGTAGGGGTGTCGTCCAGATGTCCCTGCCTGATGGAGTCAAGCAGGCTTAGCTGTTTGTCGAGCCCAGTGTCCAGCCAGCTATGGATCATTCCGACATCGTAGAAGTAGGTCCAAACCAATAGGCCTCCCATCGTGGCAATGACGAAAATGAACTGCACGATGGGATTGAAATGGAATGTGTTGTGGCATACATGTAGCACTGGTGCTACCACCAACAGCGAGATGACCATGAGAACATCTCTGTTTTTGATGGTCAGTCCAGATCGGAAACGTAATATCAGACGGATGCCTAACATGAGTCCGGCAGCAATGACGGCACTGCAACCCATGTGAATCAATGCCACCTCCAACCCTCTGAACAGTATAGTTCCGATGCTCATCCCATCGCTCAACAACAAATAGAACAGGTTCTCAAGGATGGAGAACCCACCACCTACGGCAGCACCGCAGATGACACTGTCGATGAAGAATACGATCTTCTTTCGGGTGGCTAACCAAAGGAGTGGGAGGGCCTTGACGATCTCTTCCAAAACAGGATTGAAGAATTCAGACTGGTTCTCGGAGAGGATAGACCCAGTTAACTGGAACAAGCCGAAGCAGACCAATGCCGCCACCATCCCGCACAGCACCTGCAAGAGGAGGTTCTTCACGCTGATGAGTGAGAAATTGTCAATCTTATAGACTACAAAGATGTAGATGACAACAGGGAGGAGGGCAGCGACAAATAACATTACAACAATTTGAGTGAGATCATAAATTCATTGTTTCCACGTCTTCCACCGTCGAATCCTGCTGGTGCAAACAGATGACCGTAACCAATAGACAGCGTTGTCTTGAGATAGTTCAGGAACACCAGTTCGGTGGTCAGCTGGATACCTGTGCTGTAATACATCTTGTGTGATGAGTTCGGATTCCATGCGGAGAGCCCCGTTCCGAAGAGTGAGCACTGGATCCACGTCGGATAGCAGAACAAGGCACCGAAGTTGTTGAGGCGGAGCGGGCGCAGGTTGAGCTCTGCCGTTGCCTTGGCATAGGAGTGTGCCGGGATAGCATCGATGTCAGCACCTGGCATCGCCAAGGATGTACGATATTGGAAGGCGTTCCTGTTGTCAACATAGTTGTTGCGGAAACCGCCAAAATAGGTCGTGCCAAATACCGACTCTTCATCGCCGAAGTTGTGACCTGCTGCAGTGCGGAGCCAGAATGAGGTGTTTCTGTCAAAGGGCACCAGTGTGCCGAAGTCACCTGTAGCTTCTACAGAGGGATAAACCCGTCCGCCGGCCAGATAGCCATAGCCTTCAATGCCCAGCTCGTAGCCCTGTTCTTTCATCACGCCGCCCAATGTGGTGCGTGTCTTTGCCCAATTTCCATAAATCGATGCTGTCTGCATCGACCTGACGCCCTGTACCTCAACCTCCTGATACAAGGGCAGCACGTCCATGTCGCCATAGGTAGCTACCGAGAATCCCCATGATTTGTCATACGGTGAGATCATTGTGTTGGAATAGTCGTAGGCCAGTTGCACCACATAGCCCTTACGGCTTTTTCGCATCGGACCGAAGAGGTCGTAAAAGTCTGTATGGTTCCAGGCTGCCTTGAGGTTCCAGAAATAGTATTTCCAGTCGAAGTCAACATGGAATCTGTTCTTCCAGGCGTTGTTACTCCAAGGGGAGAGACCGACCGACAGTTTCATGCTGCTCAGTCCTACGGGGTCGTTCACGTTAAAGCGATAGCCCAACACGGGGGTCATGTGATTCCACGCCTTGGAATCGGTAAAACCGCTGATGATAGGATAGGCCCCTGCGAACTTCATCTCTTTAAAGACATTGTAGGAGGTAATGTTGTTATATACATCGCCGAAGTTCTTCCTGGGCAGTGAGTCTCTGAGCAGACCCACCTGTTCCATCGCCTCCTTATTGTTCTCGTATGCCAGTTGACCGTAGAGTTTCACGGCATTGGCATCCTTCACCACCTCACGGGAAAGCAGGACGGGTTGTAGTCCGTCGCGCTTGAACTGGAGCGCCAACAGCTGACCGGGCGTAATCTCCAATGGTGCAAAAAGGCCGATGTCGGTATTGGAAAGCATCTCCATCTCGCGTGTCTCTATGTTGATCTGCCAGAGGTTGGAGACACCCGTATAGTAGGAGCTACCGATCAGGTATTTGTCATCGAGCGAAAAGCGGAACTGTCCTAAGTTGCTGTCTTTCCAGGTAATCAGTTTCACGGGCTTGAAGATGGCCTTAGCCAGTTCTTCGGTATTGAACAGCAGAAGTGTGTGCTCACCGTTGTCGCCCTGACTGGTGAACGACAGCCATTTGCCGTCGTGACTGATATCCGTGTCGAACACGCTGACACCAAACGGGAAGGCATAAATCACTTCCGGATTCTCTAAGTCGCGGTCAAGACGCACAATCGACTGTGTACCGCCATTGGAGAAAAGGCCGTAAAGACAGTCGTGGGTATTATCATACACGATATTGTTGATGCGCTGGTACTTCTTTTTCTTCACCACCTTCTGCTGCTGAATGTCATAGATCTCCAAGCCACGCATCCTCGCGTTGTTCGATGTATAGATGAGTCGCTGTCCTTTGCAGTCGAGGGCTACGTAAGCAGGGTCATAGAGCTGGATGCCGTAGATGTCGTTCAGCCGCTTCTGCTCGCCTGTCTGCAGGTCGATCTCCGTCATGTGTGCAAAGTCGCCAGGTGCATTCATGGCGGCGTATGCCTTTTGGGTAGTAGGGTCATAGACGAATGGTGACACAGATCCCAGCGGCTCTTGGGTTAGCGGCTTGGTCTCTGTGATAGGATATTGGCGGATGGCGGCAAGGTTCTCTTCCTGATGTTTCTTCTCGTCCTCCTTCCAGTCGTTCCATACTTTTCTGAGGGATTGTCCATAGACTTTCTTAAACTGTTTTCCGAAAAAGGTGCGACTGTCGGCCGTTCTGTTATAGAACTGGATCATCTTCTCGTAGCCGTAGGTCTTGGTGAGGTAGTTCACGAAGCGGGTGCCATAGAGATAGGCGTTGGCGCCCACTTGGAAATCCATCGTGGAACCTTCCGTTTCCAGACCCACCACCGAGTAGAGCTTGTCGCCCTCGTTGATGATACTGCGGAAGTACATCTCGTCGTAGCCGCCTAAGGCACGTCCGACGCCACCGCCGAGCCAGGTCTCCATGAAACAGGCGATACCCTCGTGATACCAACGTGGCGCATACCAACGGGGCACGCTCAAATAGCTCCATAGGGCTGAGATGGGTTGGGAGTTGTCGGTGCCCACTTTCGTGCCGAAGAAGCGGCGCCAGTTGAGGTCGCGACGATTGTACTTGTCTGTCATGACGATGTGCGTATATTCGTGCTTGAACAGCTGACGGTATCGCTCACTCGACGGGTTGATGTAATACGACATGTTCAACGGAGCCATGCCGATCTGTATAAGAGAACGCGGTAACGGCGTTGCTCCGCCGTTACCGTCGTCTTCCCAGTCTGTCAATAATAGCAAGGGTGCCTCGGGCTGATAGACTGAATCACTGGTCCATATCTGCTGATGAAGTGCCTTTCCGTTCTGATACATACGTATCATGTGAGGGATGTAACGTGAGAGGTTCTTGTCGAAGAACACCAGCGTGGCTTCATCCGTCTTATATTGGAAATAAGTCTGAGTCTGCCCCCAGGATATGCTGGGCATCAGCGATAACAGAAGAAGAGCAATCCAGTTACGCATTTACCTATAATTTACGGGCTATTATTTTATTACCTTCTTGGAGACCTTACCAGCCTTACCAGCTGCACCAGCCCTACCAGCTACACCAGCCTTACCAGCTAAATTTGCACTATAACTAGCAGCTGCTGTCTGACTGATTACGCCGTTAACCCTTTGGCCGAGACCGATATTCTGGGTCTGACTCAGATGATCTTTATTGAAACTACCTATTGCTTTGCTGTAAGCCTCCATCACATTGCTGGCGCTACCAATCTTCATAACATTCGACATCTTCTGGACATTTGACATCTTCTGGACATTTGACATCTTTTGGACATTTGACATCTTCTGTACGTTAGCCATCTTCTGGACATTGCCAAAGCCAATCTTCTGCATGCTGGCAGCAACATCAGTTGAAGCGTTCTTCATGGCCTCATCGAGGGCGTTGCTGAAGATCTTCTCAACCTCCTGATTTCTCATTGCCAGGCCGTCGTTTACGCTCTTAACAGTGACTTCTGCTGCATGACGGAATACTGAGCATAATTTCTCGAGTGTCTGCTGAGGAACAGCACTACCCAGTTGTGTGGGTGTGTTCATGATCATTGCCAGCTCGCAGCTTTGCAGAATAACCAGTTGCTCGGCAAGACCGTATTTGCCTACGGCAGCAAGGGCCTGTTCACCAGAAAGCAGGTTACCCTTCTTTGCCAAAGCCTCAGCACTTGCCTTGTTACCCTCGAGGGCAGCAGTCATCTGCTGGTACTCCAACCATTGGTCGCGGACAAGCTTCAGCTGATCATCACCCTGAGCTGTCTCCAGATACTTGTCGGTGGTCTCGATGAAACGGGTGGCCAACTTGTTCTGCTTTTGCAGGGTGGTGTAAGCCAGTGAGGCGTTGATGGTTGACTGGGCCAAGTCGGGGCACTCCTCACCGCTCAGGGCGGCATTCAGGTTGCCGGCTGACTCTGCCAGCGAACTGGTGACGTTGTCCACCATCTCACGGTTGGCGTTCATCTCCTTGAGCACCTCGGCAAAGGCAGGGATGTTGCCGGCTACTTCATTCGACATGTCAACCAGCGTGCCGAACTGCATGGCACGTGTCTGCATCACCACCTGGGCTGCCACAATACCATCCTTGAAAGCTGAGTCGGTCTGAAGGAGTTCTTCCATATTAGAAAGTTTCTCGGAAACTTGCTCACGAGAGAATCGGGCAGCCTTGCCAATATCGCCATCTGCCTCGTCATGATTTACAGGCCAATCAACAAAATGAGAGGTAATCAACCCAATGGCGCATACCGCTGCCACCGAACACAGGATAATAATACTTTTCTTTTTCATACGCTTAAAAATTAAATGTTTTTGTTCTTTTCTCTGATGTCAAGTGTCATGTTTTTGAACTGACATTGCAAAAGTACAATGTTTTTTGCGACCTTCCAAACTTTTTGGAGTTTTTTTCGCATAGTCGTTGCGACACGGGTGCATTTTCACGACAAATCCCCAAAATTTCCTGTGTTCCTGTCGCAAGACCAATGGTCGAGTCTGATTAAAAAGTGCCGCTTTCTATAGGACGTACATGTCATCAACAGGTTCATTGGCCTTAGCGGACTGGGACTTTTGCTTCGCTGTTGACCCAAAAATAGGGTTACCTTTACAAGCTTTTTTCGTAACTTTGCACTACGTCGAATTTACTTTGCACTCAAAAAAGTTCAAATAAATTTGGCTTTTTCTTCGTTATTTCGTAACTTTGTCGAATAATTTGTGAAGCAACTCGCACTATGGAGAGAAAAGAATTTGAATCGTACTTGAAAAAGTATGAAGGAAAGATAGAGCAAATAAGTGAGAAGTGATGGCATTTGGTAAGTGGATTGGAGGCTTTTTGGGATTTATGAGTGGTGGCCCGTTGGGTGCGCTGCTTGGTATTGCACTAGGTGGTTTCTTCGAGAAAATGCTCGACTCGGTGAATACGCCAGAGACACAGGGTACCTTTGATGGACAGAGTGGCTTTCAGAGTCAGCACTATACGCGTGAACAGATTTATCAGGGACAGCGAAACAGCTTTATGTTTTCGCTGCTGGTGCTGGCATCGTACATCATCAAGGCCGATGGTAAGGTCATGCATTCCGAGATGGAGCTAGTACGCCAGATGCTGCTCCAGAATTTTGGTGAGGACGCCAAGAACGATGGTAACGAGATTTTGCGCCGTCTTTTCGATGAACAGAAAAGAGTAGGGGCTGCCTCGTTTCGCAATACGGTCAGCCAGTGCTGTGGACAGATAGCTCGCAATATGGACTATTCGCAGCGTTTGCAACTGCTCAACTTCCTGGTGATGATTTCCCAAGCTGACGGCCGTGTAGACCCTTCGGAGGTGACAGCTATGAAGGAGTGTGCTCAGTGGATGCACATGAAGACTGACGAAGTGGACTCTATGCTGGGTATGGGCAAGGACGATTTGGAGTCTGCCTATCAGGTGCTGGGTGTCAGTCCTGACGCTTCTGATGCTGAGGTCAAGAGAGCCTATCGTCGTCTGGCTCTGAACCATCATCCTGACAAAGTAGCGGCCTTGGGCGAGGATGTTCGTAAGGCTGCTGAAAAGAAATTCCAGAAGATCAATGAAGCGAAAGAACGAATTTGGAAAGCCCGCGGACTGTCATGAGGTGCTGCTGCATGCCTGCTGTGCGCCGTGCTCGTCGGCCATCGTCGAATGGCTGTTGCAGCATGAGGTGCGTCCTGTGATATTTTATTATAATCCTAACATCTATCCACTAGAGGAATACGAGATTCGTAAGAATGAAAGTAAGCGACATGCGGAGAGTCTTGGCATAGACTGGATAGATGGCGACTACGACCACGAATCGTGGCAACAATGCGTGTGCGGATTGGAGAATGAACCTGAGCGTGGACGTCGTTGTGAGCAGTGTTTTTTGATTCGAATGAAAGCTGCAGCGAAACAAGCTAAGTCTTTGGGGATTAAATATTTTGCCACTACGCTTGCGTCTTCAAGGTGGAAGAGCTTGGAGCAGATTGAACGTGCTGGACGCGAAGCTGAACGACAGGTAGGTGACGTCTGCTTTTGGGCACAGAACTGGCGCAAGGGAGGACTCTATGAACGCAGAAATCAGTTGCTGAAAGAATTTAACTTTTATAACCAGCAATATTGTGGTTGTGAATTCAGTAAGCAACAGCGCGAAGCTTATGAGGAAACCAAAAACTTGAAGCAAAGTTTGTGAGTCTCGTTTTTTTTTCATACCTTTGCACCTTCAAAAATTAAATAGGTAAATCATAAAAGGTAAATCGTAAATAGTTAAGATGTTTGAGAATTTAAGTGATAGACTTGAACGCTCGTTCAAGATACTGAAAGGTGAGGGTAAAATCACCGAAATTAACGTAGCTGAAACCCTTAAGGACGTGCGTCGTGCGCTGTTGGATGCCGATGTGAATTTCAAGGTTGCCAAACAGTTCACGGACACTGTGAAGCAGAAGGCTATGGGTATGAACGTGCTGACAGCCGTGAAGCCCAGCCAGCTGATGGTGAAAATTGTTCACGACGAGTTGACGGAACTGATGGGTGGTAAGGCTGTTGAGCTGAAGTTGGAGAATCGTCCGGCTATCATCCTGATGTCTGGTCTGCAGGGATCTGGTAAGACCACGTTCTCTGGTAAGTTGGCCAACATGCTGAAGACACGCCAGCACAAGAAGCCGCTGCTGGTGGCTTGCGACGTCTATCGTCCTGCAGCTATCGAGCAGTTGAAGGTTGTTGGTGAGAGTGTTGGCGTGGATGTCTACACAGAAGAAGGCAACAAGGATGTCGTTGAGATTGCCCAGAACGCCATCCGTAAGGCTAAGCAGGAGTCCTATAACGTCGTCATCATCGATACGGCTGGTCGTCTGGCTGTCGATGAGGAGATGATGAACGAGATCGAGACGCTGAAGAAGGCTGTCAATCCTGACGAGACGCTGTTTGTGGTAGACTCCATGACGGGTCAGGATGCTGTGAATACCGCTAAGGAGTTCAACGACCGTCTGGACTTCGATGGTGTGGTACTGACCAAGCTCGATGGTGATACACGTGGTGGTGCAGCGCTCTCCATCCGTACTGTTGTCACGAAACCTATTAAGTTCGTGGGAACTGGCGAGAAGATGGAGGCCATTGACGTGTTCCATCCTGAGCGTATGGCCGACCGTATCTTGGGTATGGGTGACGTTGTTTCGCTCGTAGAGCGTGCCCAGCAGCAGTTCGACGAGGAAGAGGCCAAGCGTCTGGAGAAGAAGATTCGCAAGAACAAGTTCGACTTCGACGACTTTATGGGCCAGATTCAGCAAATCAAGAAGATGGGTAACATCAAAGACCTTGCCTCGATGATTCCTGGTGTGGGTAAGGCTATTCGCGATATCGACATTGACGACAATGCCTTCAAGTCAATTGAGGCTATCATCCAGTCGATGACACCAAAGGAGCGCGCCAATCCTGATATCATCAACCAAAGCCGCAAACTGCGTATTGCCAAAGGCTCAGGTACGAAGATTGAGGAGGTGAACCGCCTGATGAAGCAGTTCGACCAGACGCGTAAGATGATGCGTATGGTCAGCGGTATGGGTTCATCGAAGATGGCCCAGATGGCTGCAGCGATGAAGATGAAGGGTGGTATGCCGAAGTTTTAATATAGCAGCGGACTTACGCGGACAAACACGGACAGTCTGAAAAAGTCTGCTGTCGTCCGCTGCAAAAAATAAAATGCATGAAACTAATAGACGGAAAAGCAACAGCAGCAGCCATTAAGGCTGAGATTGCTGAAGAGGTGAAGGCCATTATGGCCGCTGGTGGTAAGCAGCCCCATTTGGCTGCCGTTCTCGTAGGTCACGATGGTGGCTCTGAGACGTATGTGAAGAATAAGGTGCTGGCTTGCGAGGCTTGTGGTTTCAAGTCGACGCTCATCCGCTTCGAGGATGACGTGACGGAAGAGGAACTGCTGGCCTGTGTCGACAACCTGAATCGCAATGGCGATGTCGATGGCTTCATCGTACAGCTGCCCTTGCCTAAGCACATTGACGAGCAGAAGATTATCGAAGCTATCGACTACCGCAAGGATGTCGACGGTTTCCATCCCATCAACGTGGGTCGTATGGCTATTGGTCTGCCTTGCTTCATCTCGGCTACCCCTCTGGGAATCATCACGTTGCTGAAGCGCTACGGTATCGAGACCAGTGGTAAGAAATGCGTCATCTTGGGTCGCTCGAACATTGTGGGCAAGCCGATGGCTCAGCTTATGATGCAGAAGCAGTATGGCGACGCAACGGTGACTGTCTGCCATTCGCGTTCGAAGACGCTGAAGAAGGAGTGCCAGGAGGCCGATATCATCATTGCTGCTATTGGTCAGCCAGATTTTGTGACAGCCGATATGGTGAAGGACGGTGCCGTCATCGTCGACGTTGGTACCACCCGTGTGCCTGACGCCACTCGCAAGAGCGGTTTCCGTCTGAATGGTGACGTGAAGTTCGATGAGGTGGCTCCGAAGTGCTCATTCATCACACCTGTTCCTGGTGGCGTAGGTCCTATGACCATCTGTTCGCTGATGAAGAATACTTTGGCTGCTGGCAAAAAAGAATACTATAAATAATTCAAGCAGCGGACGACAGCGGATTTTTACGGACAGTCTGTGTTAGTCCGTTGTCGTCCGCTGCAATTAAAACTATGACTGCAGAGGAATGGTATCAGAAAGGTAATGCCTTTCGTAAAGAGTCGAAATGGCACGAAGCCATCAATTGCTATATCCAGGCCATTGCGCTTGACCCAGACAGTCCGGCTGTTGAGGCCAAGCGTATGCTCGACGACATCATGGCCTTCTACTGTAAAGATATGTATAATCCCTGAACCTGTTAAGGTTCAGGGATTTTCTGTTATTGTTCCACGAGTCTGTAGACGTGTCCAGACGTCTTGCGGTCGTTCTCGAAACCAAACTGCTGGTTGCTTAGGGTTTTTCCCAATTTCTCGTACGACGTCTTGGGGTCGTAGTTGGTGAAACGCTCTTTCAGTAGTTCGTGAATTTCTGGCAGTGTCCACCAACGGCCTTCGTTAGCCTTGGGTTTTCGGAAGGTCCTGCCAATCATCTCCACTAGGTCATTCAACTTCTGGAAGGGCTCGTTTTCCTTGATGAGTGTAGCTATCTCGTCGTTGTCCAGCCAGAAACGTTCGCCAGCATTAAAGAGGTGCAGGGCCTGGGCGAAGAGTTGGCGGTGGTTCAGATTGTCCTCGAAGTCAATGTCCTTGTCGTTGTCGATGGCCACGCAGACGAAGCGACGCGAGCCTGTAGGGTCGACGAGCGGCTTCTGTTGATTGGTGGTGCCGATGAACGACGTGTAGCGACGGAACTGCTTGATGGTCTTGCCGTAGGGTGGGCGGAACTTCACTTCGGCTGACGACAGCAGATACTTCAGGACGATTTGCTGTGACGAGGTGGTCTTGTCGAACTCGTCGATGTTGATCATTGCAAACATCGTCAAGGCGATGTTCAGGTCGAACTCGTTCTTGAAGTTAATCTTGTCGTTGTAGTATTCGCGCAGTTCTGGAGGCAGCAGGATTTTGCAGAAACGCGTCTTGCCACAGCCCTGTCGACCAATCAGCAGCGGTGTTAACGCGTTGCCAGTCAGCTGTTTGTCGCTTTCGCGCCATTGTGCCACCATACCCACAAGCCACATCCTCAGGTACTTCTCCCAATGGGGCTGTTTGGTGGGTACGCGTTTGGCGAGTGCCGCCATGCGGTCCTGTCCGTCCCATTGTGGCAATTGGTCGAGCCAGGTGTTCACTGGGTCGTATTGCTCGATGCGAGTGGAATCGATGAATCGATTGACGTCTCTGTCCCACGACTTCAGTCCCAGTTCTGTTGCGCGCATCGTCATGTCGTTGCGCACTTCCTCAGTCAGTGGCTTAAAGCGTTGGTCGTCAGCGTATTTCTCGCGATATTCGGCAACACCCGTCATCAGATTTTTGCGCATTTCGAAGTTCTCGTTCAGGAATATTTCCGTCTTCATCATCTGCAGCGTGTCGTTAGGAATGGCCTGCAGGGGCTTGATCTTGTGTTTCTTCATGTAGTCCTCCTGCAACGAGACGGCATAGACTATCTCGAACGTTTTCTTGACCAGCAACTTGTCAGTGTTCAGCACAGGGTGTTCCAACGTCATGCCTTGTGCGTAGGCTAGGGGAATGCCCTGGTTCAGACAGAGCGAAGCTATCTGCATGAGCAATGTCTCCAGCCGCTCTTCGTCAGGCAGATCGAAGTAGCGTCCCAATACGGTTCCCACAATGAATTCCCACTCCAGTCGGTAGGTACGCTTGAGGGTACGTCCTGGCATCAGATTGTCGCTCTCGTCAGAAATGCTAACCTTCTGAGGCTCATCATGTTTCGCTGTGTCGGCATAGAACGGACGTGCATTCGGATTGTAGCCCATTTCTGGGTCGGCACTGATGTAAACGGTACGGTCCAGACGTGGTTCCAGATACTCGATGTCGAAGCCAAATTGGTTCATATAGGCGCGACGGGCCGTCTGATATAGGTTCAAGTGGAACTGGCTGATGTCTTCGTCTGTTGTTGGCAGCGTTGTTATCGAAGCATCCTCCGTTGTTGGCCTAAACAACTCACCTCTGCACACTATCTTGACGCTCTTGCCTGATGCACCCAGAAATGTCATCAGCGTTTCTGGCATCTTCTTTGCTTGGTCTCTCACCTCAACAGCCTTCTCGTAGGTGGGCAGATTGTTCACCTCGACTACTACGAGTCCGTTGTAGTCCAGTATCCTGCGCGTATTCTTATATTTGTCGAACTCCTGCGCAAAGCAGATGCGCTCCAGTTGTATGCCGCCTTTCCAGTTGGTGGTCATCTGCCCGTCAGCCTGACGTTCAGTCACCATCAGATGGTACATCAGTCTTAATTCCCTGACATCGGCCTCGCGCCAGCCCTTTTGGATGTACATGGCCACATCGTCCAGAGAATGACGGGTGACAATCTCCTTTTGCCTTTTGTTTTTAATAATGGTAATCTTCATGTTTGTGCTTTTTCGTTCTGATTTTACTTCATTTGGACTGCAAAGATACATAAAATTTTGGTATTTTGCAACTATTTAATCACTTATTTCTTGATTTTAACTGACATCCGACATAGTCTTTCATACAATTTATTGATATACAATAATATATCTTTAATAGCTTTCTCGTCATACTGACATAAAACCGACATAAAACTGACATAGAACTGACATAAAACCGTCATTTTTGGTGGCCTAATGGTGTTTAATGTGTGCTACTATTGCTTCACTGCTCCCATTAAAGCAAGCTCATTCGAACATAGCCGTTCTCGATGCGTTACCTTACTTCTTTCTTCTAAATTCTCTAGAGAATTGAACAGCAACATGCCTTGTTGCATATCGAGATAAGTAATCGGACTTCTCAATTCTCTAGAGAATTTAGAAGCGAGAAGGCAGCTCTCGATGCCTGAACTGCCTTCTCAATCACCTTCTCCTTACTTCGCGCCACTGCTCTGCTTACTTCGCATCATCGCATCATTTATTATGCCATTAACACGCTAATTATGTCAGTTTTATGTCAGTTTTATGTCGGTTTTATGTCGGTTTTATGTCAGTTTGGTGTCTATTTCTTGTTTTATAACCTATTAATTATTAAAACTTTATCTTATAGACTATGTCGGATGTCAGTTGTTTTTGCCATTTTCATCATTTCTTTTTCTTTTCATTTTGCTCTTAATCTTAATTTTTGTTGTTTTTCCGCCTATTTTTACTGATTCTCTAGAGAATGTTGTATCTTTGCATCATCATAATCAAATAGAAGTATGAAATACAGAATCAAAAAAGAAACGAAACCAACACTTTCGACATATGGCAAATACAAAGCTGTTGCCGTTCATGACAGAACGATAGAAAGTCGTGCTATTTGTGAAGAAGTGGCCAGACACCTAAATATTAGTGGTGGTGAACTGGAAGCGCTGATGATGGGCATTGCTTCTGCTGTTCGTCATCATTTGCGCAAAGGCGACAGGGTTCGCTTGAAGGATTTTGGTCTGATGAAGCTGGAAATAGAGAGCGACAAAGTCGACAACCTTCGCGATTTCCGTGCCAAGAAGCACATTCGCGGCGTCCGTCTCCATTTCATTCCTGAGAGTGAAAAAGGCAGCCCTGAACTCTACAAGCACATCCGTTTCGAAAAAGACAAGTATTCAGCAGACATCTGATTACCCCCAGGAAATGCCCCCAATCAGTAAATAAACACTGTTTTTGAAAAAATCCACCTCTCAACGCACCTCGTTTAAGAAAAAATGCTTATCTTTGCAGTCGTAAGTTAACGTAATAAGATGAACGATAATAAACATAAAGATATGGCCAGTGAGCCCATAGCCATGACTTATGGTATGAGCGCAGATTTGCGTAATAGCAGATTGTTGAATGAGGTTCAAAACCTAAGTCGAGAAGACAAGCATTGTCTTGTCAGATATTTGTATGACACGAATGAAGATGGCCTTAATAATTTTGAAGAACTGAATGACAGTCAGCAACCTTACACAATGGAGGAACTCAATGCTCGCATAGATGAGGCTGAAGAAGAAATCGAGCGTGGTGAAGGAAAGTCTTTTGATGAAATGATGGCTGGTTTCAGAGAAAAATTGCTATGGCTCAAATAAAGTGGCAGAAGAGGGCAGAGAATGAACTCTTCAGATATCTTGTTAAGGGTTTTATAGAGTTTGGTGAGACAACCGCAAACAATTTTGCAGCTACGGTAGCGTCTATCAATAAAGATTTAGAACGGTTTCCAGAAATAGGCTATCCTGAGCCGTTACTGAAAAACAGGAAGAAACACTATCGAGCCCGCCATATTATAGGTCGTTTCAAGTTAATATACTATTATAATCAAACAACAGATACGGTTCATATAGCAGATATTTGGGATATGAGACGGGATCCTACTAAATTGGCTAACAGAATAAAGTGACAAAGGAAGTCCACATGGACTTCTTTTTTGTTTGTCTGTTACCTTGTCGCATGTTTTTGACAAAAAATCGAAGGAAAATCTGCTTGTATTGAGATTTTTTGCGTACTTTTGCAAAAAATACAGCTCACAATGAACGTCATTTAAGAAAAAATGCTTATCTTTGCGAAATAAACTATAGAACAATGATTACACGAGCTGAATGTATAGATATCCTGAGTTCACATGCTGACGAACTTCGTTCACGGTATGGTATCTCTTCTATGCGCCTTTTTGGCTCTGTAGCCCGTAATAGTCATAAGGAAGGGAGCGACGTTGATCTTTTTGTCACGATGCCTCCTAAATTCTTTAATTATATAGAAGCCTCACAATATTTGAAGGGCTTGCTTGGCTGCGATGTTGATCTTATTGCAAACCACCGCCACATTCGCCCCTTCTTCAAAAAGCAAATCGAACAAGATGGAATCGATATCTATACGTCAGCTAATGGTCGCTGAAGACCAACTAGAGCAGATTCGCGATGCCATTCGTCAGCTTCAGCAATGGAACGCCTCCATAAAGAGTGCGGACGATTATGCTCTGTCGCCAGATGGAATGAAGACATTGGCTGCTACGTGTATGTTGATTGAGGCCATAGGGGAAGGTGTGAAGAAAATTGATAACCTTACCCAGCAGAAGATGCTGGAGCAGCGTCCAGAAATTCCTTGGCGACAGATTAAGGATATGCGTAACCATATTGCTCATGGTTATTTCGACATTAACACCGATTTCGTGTGGGATGTTGTTCAGAACGACCTCCAGCCTTTACTTGAAGCTATTGAATATTTCATTAAAAATATATACGATATCGTCCCTTTTGAAAAGGAATGATGCATAATAACGAGAGAGAAGTCCACGTTGACTTCTTTTTTGTGTTGAGATTTCCTTTTGATTCGACTTTTTCGTTCGCTTTTGACTGAAAGAAATGCAGGCAAAGAAGCGTGTACAAAAGAGAAAAGAAGAAAATGTAGCGGAAAAGTAGCGATTATTAAGAAAAAAACACTACTTTTGCAAAAAATACAGCTCACAATGAATGTCGTTTGCTAAATTTTTCTTATCTTTGCACTCGTGGCGGATAATCCGTCGCAGACATGACTTTTAATGTTGAAAGTAGAGATATATGGCAACGATAAAATTTGATAGAGAACGTTTCTTACAATCCATTCGCGAATACAGACAACAAAAGCGCGAATGGCAGGAACGTATTAACAAACAATTAGACGAAAAAGAGGAAGAGATTCGCAGAATCAAGGCTTCGCATTATTACGAGATAGCATAAATGAAAGCACTTGATACTGTCAGACTTCAATTGTCTGCTCCCTATACCGTTGTCCAAGAAGGCGAAGAATATCTTTTTCGAAGTGATAATGACATACTCTACGCTGTTAGTTTTCAAACGTATAATGCAATCCCTGGTTTGTCAGCATACTGGTTTGACCTTTCTAATCGTAGTCACAAATCGTCTCCAAACGACACTAAAGTCCGTGAAACAGTCATTGCCATCATAGAAGAATTCTTCTATCAGAATCCAGACATACTTTTATATATGTGTGACACTGCTGATGAACAACAGGCTATGCGAGCTCGTTTGTTTTTGCGTTGGTTTAATGGCTATGAGCAACAAAAGAAATATGTCATTCGTACTGCAATACTGAAAGACGAAGGCATTGAGAGTTATATTGCACTTATCGTTCAACGATCCCATCCGCAGTTCGATGAGATAATTACTCTTTTCGATACGGAAATTGCAATGTTCCAAGAAAATAAATAAAATAAAGTAACAAAGGAAGTCCACGTTGACTTCTTTTTTTGTGTTGGGATTTCCTTTTGATTCACTTTTTCGTTCACTTTTGGCTGAAAGAAATGCAGGCAAAGAAGCGTGTACAAAAGAAATAGAAGAAAAAGTTGAGGAAAAGTTGGCGTAATTATAAAAAATGTGCTATCTTTGCAACAATTATCGGCCAATCGTCGTAAACGACGCAAGCTACGGTTTGGTCCCTGAGTGCAGGGTGGCGGTATGACTTTAGAGGTTAAACATTAGCGTTGGCTATTATTCAAAACGTTCAGAAACTTGCAGGTGAAAGAACAAATCTTGATAATAATGGTAACGCCTACTTGTATAGTGGGCGTTTTCCTGTTTCGAGATTTAGGTTTCCTGCAAGTACCTTGAACGTTGGACAGCGAGAGCGTCCACGTTTTATGTCTGTACTTGTAGGAACATTTGTTTATTGGCTCGACGCATTATAAAACTATAATGCTACATGGCTAAATCGTTAATTGAGGAACTGCCCCGAATTGTGAGCGAGGGCAGGCGTGAGGCTGCACAGATACTGGAGCGGCTAAGTAGTGGTACGCAGATTGGTTTGCAGACCAATGAGTTGGTATTACCAAGTAAAGATGTGAGTGGGCTGTTTAAGGGTAGCACGCCCCAGATTCCCAATGCCTTCACAATGGCTGGCGGTAATGGGGAGTGGATGAACCGCCTCATCTATGGTGACAATCTTTTAGCGATGCAGGCTCTCCTTGCTGGTGATGCCCAAACGGGACTTCCTTCGCTTCGTGGTAAAGTTGACCTTATTTATATCGACCCGCCGTTTGATTCTAAAGCAGATTATCGGACAGATATAACTTTACCTGGGATTGATATACAGCAGAAGCCAACAGTCATCGAGCAATTTGCGTATGCTGATACATGGGAGCAAGGTACCGTTTCATATTTGAAAATGATTTGTCCACGTTTGTTGATAATGAAAGAATTGCTTTCGGATTCTGGGAGTGTATATGTACATATAGATTGGCATGTCGGTGCATACGTCAAGTTACTCCTTGACGATATTTTTGGAAAAGAGAATTTCAGAAATGAGATTATTTGGAGACGTTCATATAGTCACAATGACGGAAATCGTTTTGGTGCAATACACGATACGATTTTTTATTATTCTAAAACCGAAAGAGGAAAATATTCTCCGGTTTATGTACCACGAACTGAAGAAGAAACAGCGGAGGAATATCCAAACATCTGCGAAATCACAGGCAAACGCTTTAAATCAGTATCATTAAATGCACAAGGTCAAGGCGAAGCGAGATTTTTCGGAGAAAAGGGGTTGCTATATCCGCCTCGTGGAACTCATTGGCGATGGTCTCAAGAAAGAATTAATGAAGGACTTTCTAAAGGAATAATCTATTTCTCTTCAAAGGGTACTCCTCGTTACAAGCAGTATGAGGACGAAATAGAGGGTAAACAAGTACAAGACTTATGGTTTGATTTTATGGCTATTTCATCGCGTTCAAATGAGGGTGTAGGCTACGCCACGCAAAAGCCTGAGAGGCTCCTCGAACGCATCATCAAAGCATCTTCCAACGAAGGCGACCTTGTTTGCGACTTCTTTGGCGGTAGCGGCACGACGGCAGCTGTTGCCGAGCGATTGGGTAGACGCTGGATAACCTGCGACATCGGCAAACCTGCCTCGTTGGTAATGCGCAAGCGATTCATTGACCAAGAGGTAAAACCGTTCCTCTATCAGAGCATCGGCGACTATCAGAAGGAGGCTTTCCGCAACAACAAGCGCTATAAGCATGTGGGCGACTTGAGTCAGGTGGTGTTAGGGCTGTATGGTGCCCTGCCCTTTACCCCAGAGCAGACGAATGACCGTAACTTCGGATATATAAAAGGTACGCGAACATTAGTAATGGTGGATTCGCCCAACCGACTGACAACGGCAGCCACCATCCGTCGTGCAGTGGAGGCTAAAGCCAGTCTGTTGGGTGGTGACTGGGAAAAGGTTGTGGTGCTTGGCTGGAACTTTGCTTTCGATATATCGTCAGCTATCCAGAAATATCAGGACTCAAACGTGGAGGTGCTGGTGATTCCCCCCGACCTGCTTGACAAACTGGCCAAGAAAGGCTTCAAGAAACTGATAGATGATAAGTCGGTACGCTTCTCGTCGCTGCAATACCTGGTGGCGAAGCCTTTAGTGGTGAAGCAGAATGGCGATCAGGACGAGATAGACGTGGAGTTGGAGAACTACGTGCTGCTGTCGCCAGACAATATTCCGCTGGATGACAAGGACAAGGAGAAGCTGCAACAGGTGTTAGAGCGCGACCCGCTCAGTCTGATAGAATACTGGAGCATCGACCCAGACTACGACGGCGTAACCTTCCGCTCTACTTGGCAGGACTATCGAGAGAATATGGAGAACGACAACGATCCGCTGCATTGTGTCTATAAGACTCGTCTCAGAGTGCCCCATAAGGCTCAGAGAAAAGTGTGCATCAAGGCAGTGGATGTATTTGGATTTGAAAGTCAGGTAATCAAGGAGGTATAGGCTATGGCAACAAACGGAATGAATACAACGCCACACTTTGACAAGATGTCAAAGAATGCTTCGCTGGAGTTAGCCAAGCGACTCAGCGAGACGGTAAACGCAGCTTGGGAGAGTGGCGAACTGTTGGAACAAGTGACGCCCACGACGCAAGAGTTGTTGAAATTTTGGTTCTCGGAGGAATACTGTTCTTTGAGGAATCGTAATTTCCATATAGGTCAGCGTCAAGCGATTCTCAATGTGATATATCTGCATGAAGTGATGGGCGTAAAGAATGTGATGGAGTATTACGAACAACTGACACCCGACTTGATGCCTGTTGTGGAGTTAGCAACCTTGGGACAGAAGAAATATCAGATGCCTAAGTATGCCGTAAAGATGGCAACGGGCACTGGTAAGACTTGGGTAATGCATGCCCTATTGCTTTGGCAGATGCTGAATGCTCGTCACGAGGATGTTAAGAGTGGACGTTTTACAAAAAACTTCCTGATAGTGGCTCCTGGTCTGATAGTGTATGACCGTCTGCTGGATGCTTTCTGCGGACGTATGCAGCGAGATAACTTTATACCTGTTCACTATCGGCAAGAGGTGTTTTCGTTCATTCAGAATAATGTCGTCACCAAAGACGAAGGTATTGGAAGAAAAACAACGGGCGACGGACTGATAGCTCTCACCAACTGGCATCTGTTTGAAAACCAGATAGAAGAAGAAAGTACGGGTGAAGATGGTGAACTGACACCCTCAGAGATTATTGACAAGTTGTTACCTATCCGTCCTGGCAAGGCTGCAGGTAATGACTTGGGCATGCTGGATCGCCGCTATCTGCGAGGTTCTGAACTGGAGTATCTTGCAAGTCTGGAGGACATTATGGTGATTAATGATGAGGCTCACCATATTCACGAACTGAAGCGGAATGGCGAGATAGAGGAAGTGGAATGGCAGAAAGGATTGAATGTCATTTCTGAGAAGAAAGGTGAACGATTCTTCCAAGTGGATTTCTCGGCTACACCCTATGACCAAAGAGGTTCTGGCAAGAAAGCACAAAAATGCTATTTTCCCCATATTGTTGTAGATTTCGATTTGGCAACTGCTATGCGTAAGGGCTTGGTAAAGACGTTGCTTTTAGATAGGAGACAAGAACTGACAGAGCTGAAGGACTTGGACTATAAGGCTGTTCGTGACGAACGGAATAAGGTCTGCGACCTGAGCGACGGACAGCGGCTGATGCTGCGTGCTGGTTTGGCAAAACTGAAGAGACTGGAAACGGAGTTTACGGCTGTCGATGAAAAGAAGAATCCCAAGATGCTGGTCATCTGCGAAGACACGTCTGTAGCTCCTTTTGTAAACCAACTGATGTTGGAAGATGGATTGGCACAAGAAGATGTTGTCACCATCGACAGTAATGCCAAAGGTGAGGTAAGCGAAGAGGAATGGAAGGAAACCAAAAAGAAACTCTTCGACATCGACAAATACCAGAAGCCCAAGGTGATTATTTCTGTACTGATGCTGCGTGAGGGATTCGATGTGAATAATATCTGTGTGATTGTGCCGCTTCGTTCTTCGGAGGCTCCTATCTTATTGGAGCAGATTATAGGTCGTGGTTTGCGATTGATGTGGCGAGAGCCAGAATATCAGAGCATCAAGGAACTTGACCGTAAACGAGTGCTTCAGCTTCATACGCATCCCACTACTTATATAGATATGCTGAGCATCATTGAGCACCCAGCCTTCCTGCAATTCTATGAAGAATTGTTTGCCGAAGGACTGGCTGCCGAGGATACTGGCGAAACAGGCGCAGGTGGTGCAACAGGTGACTTAATTAAAGTGGGACTTCGAGATGGATATGAGCAGTTTGACTTTGAATGGCCCATGATAGTCAGAGAAGCTGAAGAGGAGCTGGAGAATGTGGATATAGACATCAATACACTCCAGCCGTTTACAGCCTTTCCTTTGGAGAAGTTGCGCCAGTTCTTGGCTATTGAAGGTGAGACATTCATTTCGCAAGAAGCATTGTCAAAGACTCAGTTTGGACGGTATAAGGTGACAGCCAATCTGTTTACGGCCACCAGTTATAATGAGTTCTTGCAGAAGTTGCTTCGTACCATCACGCTGAGATTTGACAGAATCTCTTCGCACAAGGAGATGCCTGTGCCTAATCTTCAGATTAACGAGGCTCGTATGAT
>CACWOS010000046.1 GCA_902762565.1 uncultured Prevotellaceae bacterium | reverse complement strand
CTTCATGGCACTGGCTACAAGTGGATTGCGGTAGTCATTCACACTTGGGAAATTCTCTGGGCGTGCGTTTCCATAAAGCCCTCCAGCATTCAGAATCTCCAGATGGCTGGCAAACTCATAGAAGCGAAGTGGCGTATTACTCTGCATATCGCGGTGCATACAGGCGTTGAGAAGAAGCTCTCGGATAGCCTGATAGGGGTAGTTACTGACCATCTCCTCGCGAAGGATAGAAACGAAAACGGGTTTCTTCTTGATAACAGACAACTCCAAAAGCGATTCCAGACGCGGCAACAGTTCGCAATAGTTGCCTTCCAACTGCATTTCATTCTCAACCTCACTGGTCACGTCCTCACCCTTGAAACAAACATATTGCACGTACAAGCCTGGCATAAAACGGCGTGGCTTGTAGCCAAACAGAACGACTGCTGCGTATGTTGGGCATTGGTGCTCAGTGTCATACATGCCCACAGCGGCCATCTGTTCTTCGATAGGACGAGTATCAGAATCCACCAACTCATTACCTAATAGCGGTATCAGATACTTTGTGCGCAGCAAGTCCGTGTTGATATCATTCAGCTTGGCAGCCAGACAAGGCATCGTGTCGAAGGTTGCCATGAATGACATTCTTCGTTCTGCAAGGATGCGTTCTTCTGCCTCCGTAGCTATGTCGCGACGAGGACCGATACGAATAAAGGTGCGTCCACGATAGCGCACAGGCGGCAGGTCAGACGGACTGACCTCAGCAACCAGTAAGTCACCTTCTGGGAACTGGAAACGGTCAACGCTCATAACAGGTATAGGCAGGATGTTTCCGTTGCTGCGTATGGCTGTCCTGGAACTTATCCATGTCGCCTGTTGACGTGGTTCGCTCCACACGATAGGTTTCCGTGCTATGCAGCAGTTCTTGTATTTCGTCTTTTGTTATCATTTGACTTCGTCTTCTTCCTACTTGCAAGGCACAGCCAAAACAAGCTTTAGCTCTGCTCTTGCTTCGTACGTCATTTCGACTTATTTCTCTTGATTGAATTCTTCCTGTCTCACCAACTCCTGCACAGGCACTTCAAGCGCATTTGCTATTGCAATGAGGGCTTCAAGGCTGGGTTGGGTGGTATTGGTGACCCACTTGGATATAGTTGCTTGATCCTTTCCCAACTTATCTGCCAACCACTTGTTATTTAGATCGCGTTCAGCCAGAACAATTCTTATACGATTTAATTTTGCCATAATTGTTTATTGTCAATTGTAATCAGTTTTTTAACTAAAGTCTGCATCATTTGCAAAGCGAAGGCCTTCTGCCGTTTCGTGCTCAAATGAAGCAGCTCTGGATTGAATTGTTTCTCCGTGTTGGATTTGCCATTCTTGATAGGTTGCAATTGTGAAACCTTTTTCTTGAGAAACAACATATTCTTCCCAAAACTTATCTGGATCTATGCTTTCCCCATATTCATCCATCAATATCCAACCCTCTGAATGAATAAAAGCTAAAACAGAGTCCTTTCTTTCTTGATAGAATTGAGGATTGGGAGCAAACAAGAACTTCCATCCACGTGAGCATTTTCCAATATGCACCTCTTCATATATTTGTTGACGCAACGAGTCTATGTCTTCATCCAAAGACCTATCAGACTCGCCTGGACAACGACCTGCACCCTTTTTAATAGAGTCAATCCTTTGCTGACACTGCTTGGATATTAACTCCATCAATTCTTTCTGACGTTCCCTTGTTGGAATCTTTCGCATATATATGTTTGTACCCATATCCGATTTACTGAATTGTCGTATAGATTATGAACGTAAGTTTTTCAAAACTCAAATCTTCAGGTCACAAAGATACTAAAAACAATTCAAAAATAGGCAAAAACATGCTTATTTTTTATTATTTGAGGTTAAATTTTGATGATTTCATCAAGTATTAGACGCTATTCTACAAAATATCGTGAGTGTTGAGTCATTATCAATGGTTATTTCCGTTTTTGCGACATGTGTGCAACATCCGGTGCTAACGCATTGATAGTCAGTTAGAGTCGTTTTCGAGGAGGTGAAGTAACTTATTCACAATATAAAGGAAAGAGGTGCAGATTCATCGTCTGCACCTTTTGTTTATTTCGTTGCAATCCAAACTTTATGCGAATGGCTTCCGCGAGTGGTGATGCCAGAATCAGCATCGGCCACCAGTTGCTTGAGGTCATTCGAGGCTGCTGCTCTGGACTGATTTGTTGCCAAAGCATAGTCCGTAAGTGTCATGTAACCATACTTTTCGATAATGTTCTTGGCCTTTGCCAGGCGCTCTTCACGACTGTACTTGCACTTCTTTGGAACGACTACATCTATGCTGACGCGGTCGAATGTCGTTTGCTTGTTCATCTCCTTCAGCAACTCTCCATCAGGTTTGAAATTGATGCCCTTAATACAAACATGCCTGTATTTCGTCTTAGGGTCCGCGCCATCCTCCTTTTGCGAAATGTCTTTTTCCGAAGGCGTAGAGGTATCGAACCCTAAGGACAGAGAGAATACACCCAGCCCGTCGATCTTGATACTATGTCCCAAAGGCATCCAACTCTGCATTGTCGACACCAGCGCATCGAAGACAGCCCGGATCAGTCCGTCGCTGATGCTCCCTGCGTAGGTGCGCATGTGTTTGATAACAGTCTCATAGTCGTGCAGCGAGTAAGTCTGCATCTTTGGGAAAACCACTTTCTTGCCCTCACTCATCTTCTCCGGAAGTTCCTGTAATACGAAATTTGCCATATCTTATTCTGTTTTTTGATGATTATTCCACCTTTTTTTCTTTTCTCTTCTACATTTTTTATATTCACGCGCCGTAAACTTATGTTCACCGTCCTTGAATATATGTTCATGGTCTACGAACTTATGTTCACCGCCCGTAAACATAACTTTTTACGTTGCAAAAATACATTTTTTCTTTGATTCTACCAAATAAAACTGCAGTGATGAACAACGCGTTGGTAGGAATCCGAGTAGATAAACCCAATTCATTCAGCGTCATTACCAAACCGAGTTTGCTTGGGGTAGAGATATAGGCCTTGGGGCATTTTTTGATCTTACAGAATATTCAGGAAGAGGGTGATGATTCCTGTATTGATCAAATCGGCGAACATGGCACCGATGCTGGCAGTTTGTATCATATCCAGTTCAATACTTGTCATAAGATTAACAATTTTCCTGATGCAAAGATACATATTTTTTATTAAATAACCATAAAAGTATCAGAATTTAGAAAGAAAATCGTACCTTTGTCGCTGGTTATTAGATATTTGCTACAAAGATGCTATCAAAGAACACTTCAATGAACATAGTCATACTCGACGGTTATACGGCTAATCCTGGCGACTTGTCGTGGCAGGGATTAGAAGAGATTGGCGAGGTGACGGTTTACGACCGCACCAAAGCTGACGAGACGGTGGCAAGAGCTGCCGATGCAGACATTGTGCTGACCAACAAGGTCATCATCAGTCGTGAAATCATCGCTCAACTGCCACGCTTGAAATATATCGGCGTGCTGGCAACGGGCTACAACGTGGTGGACATCGAGGCTGCCCACGAGCGAGGCATCACGGTGACTAACGTACCTGTCTACAGCACGGAGAGCGTAGCACAGATGGTGTTTGCGCACCTGCTGACCGTGACAAACCGCACAGAGCACTATGCCATCGAAAACCGCAATGGTCGCTGGACGAAGAATCCTGATTTCTGCTACTGGGACTTCCCACACATGGAATTAGCAGGCAAGACGTTTGGCATCGTAGGACTGGGCAACATAGGCCGAAGAGTAGCTGAAATAGCAACAGCTTTCGGCATGCATGTAAAAGCGCTGACCAGCAAGTCAGCAGACGCTTTACCTGCCAACATCGAAAAGGCGACATTAGAGAGCATTCTCTCAACATCAGACGTGCTGTCACTACACTGTCCGCTGACTGACAAAACCCGTCACCTCATCAACCGCGAGACATTACAACAGATGAAACCAACGGCTATCCTCATCAACACAGGTCGAGGTCCATTGGTAGACGACCAATCCATAGCCGATGCGCTGTCGGGAGGACGGCTTGCAGCCTTCTGTGCCGATGTGCTGACGGAAGAGCCACCCAAGGCAGACAATCCTCTGCTGAAACAACCCAATGCCTATATGACCCCGCATATTGCATGGGCCTCAAAGGAAGCACGAGTCCGACTCGTTCAGGTGGCAACAGACAATGTCCGTGCATTTATAAACGGCAGACCTCAGAATATGGTATAGCAGAACATCGTTCTATTATTCCGTATGATTTGATTCCGTATCCAGAAACATTGAGTCGTCCATCTCTGACAACGACTTCTTTTTCTTATTCTCACGGGCACCGGCCTTCAACAGATTCTTGGCTGCCGTAATGATGCTCTGGCCGCTGTCGGCAGTAGTAATCTTGAGTCGGTTCATCTTCTTTAAGGTGTCGTTCATGCTCGACTCCACATCCTGGAATCGTGTACCAAAGTCCTGCACGCGCTCGATGACCGTATTGGCAGCATCCATCATAGCCTGCTGATTCTCCAACTGGCGCACCTGCGTCCACATCATTTCCAACACACGCAAATTCATGTACATCGTCTGTGGACCTAATATCATGACACCTTCGTCGTAGGCCTCGCGCCAGAGTGTTGCATCGTTGAGTAAGGCGAGATTCAACGCTCCATCGATGGGGACGTACATGATGGCGAAATTCAGACGGTTGTAACCCTCTGGCAGATAGCGGGTGTACTCCTTACGAGCCAGTCGTTTCACCTGAGCCCTGACACTATCGATATGCGCCTTCAGGTAGCCGCTCTTCTCTGGCGTTCCGTCCTCAGCATTCATATAACGCTCGTAGTCGGTGAGCGACATCTTCGAGTCGACCACCACATGCCGATTGTTGGGAAAGTGCAGGATGAAGTCAGGAATCAATCCCTTGCCGTCATCACCCTTCAGGCCCTTGCCTCCCTTGTCGCGCAACGTCTCCTGTGTATCGAACTGTTCGCCTTCCTTCAACTCCAAGTCCTCCAGCAATTGTTTCAGCTTCAACTCACCGAAATTGCCCTGCACCTTCACTTCACCCGTCAAGGCACGTGTCAGGCGGTCTGCCGTCTCACCAATAGCCTGGCTCTTCTGCATGTTAATCTTGATGGTCTCGTCAAGTCGTGTCAACGCCTCCGTCTGCTGTTCCTTGGTCTTGGCGAGAGCTTCCTGCATGTCTTTCAGACTCCGTTGCAGGGGGTCGATAATTTTCGACACCTGTTCCTTGTTCTGAATGCCCAGCTCTTCTTGACGCTGTTTCAGCACCTTCTCAGATGTCGTCTGCATCTGCTCTTTCATCAGTTCCAACTGTGACTTCATCTGCTGTTCATAAATCGACTTCTGGCTTTGTGCCTGCTCCTCATACATGGTCTTCTGGACTTCCAATTGGCGGACGTAGTTCTCCGCCTTTGTCCGTTCCACATCACGCTGGGCTGTCAGCCTCACAATCATATAAACCAAAGCGCCTATAATGACAAAGGCGACAACAATCACTATCATGTATATCTCCATATTGTTCTCTTCTTTACAATGTGCAAAGATAACAATAAATTAGGAATTAGGAATTAGAAATTAGGAATTATTTTGCATGCGGTAGCAAATTTCTCATTTCTCATTTCTCATTTCTCATTTATTCTTCGTACCTTTGCACCCAAATTTTCAAAAAAGACTATATAAAATGATGACAGCCAACGAGATTCGCGACTCATTCAAGAAGTTTTTCGAGTCGAAGCAACACGCCATTGTGCCCTCTGCACCAATGGTAATCAAGGATGACCCCACGCTGATGTTCACCAACGCGGGCATGAACCAGTGGAAAGATATTATTCTGGGTACACGCGACCCAGAACCACGCCGTCGTGCGGATACCCAGAAGTGTCTGCGCGTCAGCGGTAAACATAACGATTTGGAAGAGGTAGGTCACGACACCTACCACCACACCATGTTCGAGATGCTCGGCAACTGGTCGTTTGGCGACTACTTCAAGGAGGGTGCCATTGATATGGCTTGGGAGTACTTGGTGGACGTGCTGAAGCTGAATCCCGCTGACCTGTACGTTACCGTCTTCGAGGGTTCGCCCGAAGAAAACATTCCTCGCGACGACGAGGCAGCTAAGTACTGGGCAAAGCACGTTCCTGAGGACCACATCATCAATGGTAACAAGCACGATAACTTCTGGGAGATGGGCGATACGGGTCCCTGCGGTCCTTGCTCTGAGATTCACGTAGACTCTCGTACCCCAGAACAGAAAGCTGCCTCAGGCAAGACCGGTCGTGAGCTTGTCAATCAGGACGACCCACAGGTCATTGAAATCTGGAACCTCGTGTTCATGCAGTTCAATCGCAAGGCTGACGGTTCTCTGGAGAAGCTGTCGATGAACGTCATCGATACTGGTATGGGCTTCGAGCGCTTGGTTCGCATGATGCAAGGCAAGCATTCCAACTATGACACTGATGTGTTCCAGCCCATCATCAAGGCCGAACAGGACATCACGGGTCTGAAGTACTACACTTTCGAGGAGGAGACTAGTTCTACTAGTCAGACTAGTGCTACTAGTTCTAATCAAGAGCAGATCAACGTCGCCATGCGTGTCTGCGCCGACCACCTGCGTGCTGTCGCTTTCTCAATTGCTGATGGTCAGCTGCCCTCAAATGCGAAGGCTGGCTACGTCATCCGTCGTATCTTGCGCCGTGCCGTACGCTATGCTTACACCTTCCTCGGACAGAAGGACGGTTTCCTTTATAAGCTCGTGCCCACACTTGTTTATGAGATGGGCGACGCCTTCCCTGAATTGAAGGCTCAGCAGCAGTTGATTACCAAAGTGATTAAGGAGGAGGAAGACAGCTTCCTGCGCACCCTCGACAAGGGTATCTCCCTGCTCGACAAGGCCATGGAAGAGTTGAAGGCTCAGGGTAAGAACCAGTTGGATGGCGTTCAGGCCTTCCGTCTGTTCGACACCTACGGTTTCCCACTCGACCTGACAGAGCTCATCTGTCGTGAGAATGGCTTCACCGTTGACGAGGAGCAGTTCAATGTCGAGATGCAGAAGCAGAAGGAGCGCGCCCGTAATGCCGCTGCCGTAGAAAATAGCGACTGGGTAGAGCTGAAGGCTGGCGAGCAGCAGTTTGTTGGCTACGACTACTCTGAATATGAGTGCGAGATTCTGCGCTATCGCAAGGTGACGCAGAAGAAGAACGAATTCTACGAAATCGTGCTGTCTGCCACGCCGTTCTATGGCGAGATGGGTGGACAGGTCGGCGACCAAGGTGTGCTCGTTTCTGAGAACGAAACCATCGAGGTCATCGACTCGAAGCGCGAGAACGGTCAGACCGTTCATATCGTGAAACAGCTGCCTAAGGACCCGACGGCACAGTTCATGGCATGCGTCGATACCGACAAGCGCGATGCCTCGGCTGCCAACCATACCGCTACCCACCTGCTGGACTATGCCTTGAAGCAGGTTCTGGGCGACCATGTGGAGCAGAAGGGTTCGTTTGTATCACCTGACACCCTGCGCTTCGACTTCTCACACTTCGAGAAGGTGACTGACGAGCAGCTGCGTGAGGTAGAGCGTATGGTCAACGACATGATTCGTCAGGACTTGCCTCGCGACGAGCATCGTGATATGCCGATGGAAGAGGCTAAGAAGCTGGGGGCTATTGCCTTGTTTGGCGAGAAATACGGCGACAAGGTTCGCGTCATGCGCTTTGGTCCTTCATGCGAGCTCTGTGGTGGTATCCACGCCACTTCAACTGGTCGCATCGGATTCTTCAAGATTATCTCTGAGAGCAGTGTCGCTGCAGGTATCCGTCGTATCGAGGCTACCACAGGTAAGGATTGCGAAGAGCGTCTCTACCAGATGGAGGATATCCTCAAGAACATCAAGTCGTTCTTCAACAACGCCAAGGACCTGCAGGGTGTTATCCAGAAGTATATCGATGAGCACGACGCCATGAAGAAGGAGATTGAAGGCTTCCAGGCTCAAGCCGTAGAGCGTGCTGCCCAGCGTCTCGTCGAGAAGGCCCGCACCGTCAATGGCGTTACCGTTATCACATCCGTAGTGCCTATGGCTCCTGCCGCTGCCAAGGACCTCGCCTTCAAGATTCGTGCCGCTGTCAATGGCTCATTGCTTTGCGTCATCGGTTCTCACGACAACAACAAGCCTCAGCTCTCTATCATGATGAGCGACGATATGGTCAGCGACCACGGACTGAACGCAGGTCAGATGGTTCGCGAAGCTGCCAAACTCATCCAGGGTGGTGGTGGTGGTCAGCCCCACTTCGCCCAGGCTGGTGGTAAGAGTGTCGATGGTCTCAGCGCTGCAGTTGACAAGGTTGTCGCCTTGGCTAACCTCTAATAATATATTTAAACCAACACAAAAAAGCATTATGAAGAAGATGATTTACCTGATGACGGCAGTCATCGTAACACTGGCATTCCATGCCTGTAGCATTGACGACAATCCTGCACCGCCCAGCACAGGACAGGCAGTCATCACCGTCAACACGGCAGCCATGTTTGAAGAGGTGGGCTTGGCCGAGTTAATAGAGTCCAATCTACCCAAGAATCTGTGTCTTGCCGATACAGTGCTCATCTACGACCAGAACGGCCAACTGGTGAGCAAACTCGGCACGGTGACCAAGAGTTTTGAGTCGCTGACCTTCGAATTTGACGACCTGCCCAACGGCACCTATACCCTTGTTGGATGGCAGACCAGCTACATCGATAAAGGAACGACAGCCGACAAACATTTCGCGCTCGCCAATGAAGAGGAACTCTCTACCGTCAAGGTGGTACAGTTAGAGCCTATCCACAATGTTGCCACTACCAATGGTTTGGCCTCTGCTACAGTCACCGTCAACGGTAATTCTTTCGAGGCTACCGTCACACCGAAACTCGTAGGAAGCATCCTTAATCTGAAGAGTGAGAAATCTCCTCAGGAATACGGCTTCGATGAGATATCCCTATACCGCATGGATCTGGTGACCACAGGCATCTGGCTTGACCCTGCACGTTCAGAGGACGACCGTTGGATAACGGAGCCTATCGTGGACGACCCCTACCCGTTCGCCTATCTATACCAAAACGAGACGGAGTTCATGCATTACACGTTCGAACATGGCGACGACCTACCACTGTCAGTAGTGACCTGGAAGCCCGTCGGTGACACTTACGAGGCTAACGAGATTGTAAAAGAGGGACATCATAAACTGCTAAATGGTAGCAACGTAGTCTATTATTTCGACGTCGACCGAGCTTCCTACCAGCCACCGTTCTGCGGCCCGGAAGACCAGTTGCCCGCTTGGAAGGCCGACCGCGATGCCGGCATACTCGTCAACGACCCCTATCTCAAATGGGGCGGTAACCTTGCTGAGGTCGAGGCACACAAACAGACCAAACAGTTCTGGTCTGTAGGCAACGACCAGCTTGAATTTTGGGAAAATAATGGCTGGCACTATTGGTACTACGTCGCCAGTGGTTTTACCGAACAGTATATTTTCGAGACAAAGGACGGTCAGGATCTGACATGCGTCATGTGTATATGTCACGACGCTACCTTGCCTATCGATGTCTTCACCAAGTCTCTCCAGTTACAGGGCTACACCTACTTAGGCAAGTTGCACTATCCCGATACGGAGGACTACGACGACTTGTTCCTGTCGGCTGACGGAAAGACCGAAGCCATGGTCTATCTCAATTTCAATGGCGGCTGTATCATAGAATACTTCCCCTTTGATCCTGAAGATCTCAATTATATTGTTCCCGCAAGTCTGGCACCAGCCAACAGTGGTATGCGTTCTATCGCTTTACCCGCGTACGGTCGCGCAACCCATAGCGCAACCATGCACAACTACTTGATGAAGTCGGGTAGACAGACGAGACCAATACAGGCTCTTGGCCGTAACTAACAACAAAGAATAGACAGTTCTATGGCATCTGCCAAAGACTGAAACATTATTTATACTGCACGGTGAGTTCCTCTTTCCGTGCAGTTTTTCGTTTCTTTAACACAAAAACCTGTAATCATTCTAAATTGCCCTTGTCTATTAGGTAGTAATGAGCAAGATAGTCATAGACCATAATTCAGACAACGAAAGGCTTCGCATTGGGTGGATACTCGACGGGAAACGCGAAGAATTTGCCTGGTTCGTGAACAGATATTCACAACAGGTGATAGACTTTACGTCGCGGATGCTGTCCAATGCCGAGGATGCCAAAGAAGTGGCACAGGACGCCTTTGTGAAAGCCTTCCGTTCGCTGGACACGTTCGGATTCCAGTCGTCATTCTGTACGTGGGTCTGCCGCATTGCCTACCGCGAGTCGTTGAACCGCCTAAAGCGCCAGCAACCTCATCTTGTGGACATAGACAACCTGCCTGCCATTGAAGACGACGATGATGAACTGTCGACAGGTCGAGAAGAGCGAATAGTGCTGATGGAAGAAGCTATCGACGACCTGCCGCCTGACGAACGGATGTTGTTGCACCTCTATTATTACGAAAACCGTCCGCTGCGAGACATCGTCTACATTATGGATGCGGAGCCAAATGCACTGGCACAGCGACTCCACAGGATTCGGAAGAAGCTATTACGGATGATTAAACAGAAAGAAAATGAACAAACTGAAAGATAGTGACATACGCGAGGCCCTGCGTCGAAGGGAAGCACGACGGACGAAGCCCGAAGTGCCAGCAGACTTCATGGCCAACGTGATGCAGGAGATAGCCCCAAAACCTGCACGAAAAGCAAGACATGCCTACATTGCGGCACTTGCCGCAGCAGCCTGCGTCGTCTTTGCCGTACTGATGATTTGGCCAACGGAGGATAAGCAAAAGCCTGACGAGAGCACGCTTTTAGTCCGAAGCCATCGGACTCACAGTCCGAAGCCGTCGGACTCGCAGTCCGAAGCCGTCGGAATAAAAGCCAGTATTCATGAGGCTGTTAATAATATAGGTACAGAAAGTCGGGCGCTGCCAGCAAAGCGGGCTGTGCATCAGCAACAGAGAACAGACATAAAATTAGTAGCACAGCAAAACACAGCCCCGGCTACTGACAGCCTCGACTATTACATCAGCAAGATAGAACACGAACTGGCCCGTGTAGACGACAGCCTTTATATTGAGCGTATTCATCGGGTGATGCATGCTGACGAGCGACTGCAGCGCATCGTCAACAACTACATCCTGAATGAATTGCATCGAGACGGCAAGTCCAGCGAGGCTTCTAATATTATTAACGTAAAAACAGACGGAGATGAAGAATAGAAACTTTTTATTGGCAACATGCCTGATATGGGCCATGTCGATAAGTGCACAGGTAAGTGACGCAGCCCGCCACGTCCACGAGAAGCTACAGGCATTCGTTGCCTCAGGCGAGTATAACGTCAGCGAAGGACGGGTGGTCTGCCAGGATGCGGTTACTGGAGGCAAAGCTACGGCTTACGACTTTAGCCATGTATTTAGTGTCGAGGGTACCAACGATGCCACCATGCTGTTTCCTCACCTCAAGGAACTGGAGCAGACTTTACGCAGCGAGGCCGTTCATGCCAAGGAAGTCATGATTCACGATGCCCAGGAAGGTATTCCGTTGACCTCTGGTGTACTATGGACCTTTGGCAATCCTAATGGCGCAGTCAGCGGGAGGTATGTCTTCGGCACCCGACAGAACATCCGCCTGCTCTCCTTCGACGAGTCTGACGGCCAGCGCTATGCCGTCCTCTTGGTGTGGGAACAGCAGATTAAGAAAGACCAACAGGTTGGAAACTTTTGGATGATGAACGGCACCATCTTTGAGATTGCAGCCAAGAAGCACGACGACATGCCTTTCCTTATGCCTTATTCCGAAAGGCAGAATATGACGGCAACCATTAAGTATGACACAGACCCTACAGCCCCACAGACCTACGATGAACTATTGGCTAAAGTGAAGCAGACCTGCCATATCTACGATCGCGAGACATCGGGCGGCAAGACGGCTGCCGTCGTGATACTCCACAAGATGTGCGACGGCTATCCTCACCAGCTGACCCAAGAGCAGTATAACACGCTCATCGGCATTCTCAGCCCATACGCTGAGACCGCCTCAGGCCAGAAGCACAAGGAGATGTTTGGCTACACCTGTTACACGCTTTATAAGAAGAGTGAGCATTATCAGGCAGAAGGCGGTGAGGTGAAACGACGCCCAGCCATGATTACCTCTTCTACCATCTCTACTACACAACTGCGTAAGATTGTATCATACAATGGGCTGATCACAAACGGCTCTGAAGACCTGCAACAGGTGGACTGCCAGATTAGTGGTACAGCCCCAACCGATGCAGACAGCATCACAGTCCGACGCGCCGTCTCGTCTTTCGAGGAATTAGGAAAATTCCCCGTCCGTAACGGCCGCTTCTCCTTTACCTGCCAATTGCCGAAGGACGAGGTGTGCGGCCTGACGACAAAAGACCGTTATTACACCTATTTCTGGGCTGACGGGCAACCCCTCAAAATTGATTTGTTAAAGAACACCGTCAAAAGTCAGAAGGCTTCGCAGCAGCGCAATAATTTCCTGAACGAAACGGAGGCAGAACGCCTGCGCATGCTCAAGATTAAGGACCGTGCAGAACTGAATGCCGCTATCGCCAAACAGCGTGAGCGCTTCCGTCAGGTTATCTTCCAAGGCAACGACGACCTACTGAGAACATACGCCATTTTCAAGATATATACCGAACTGAGCTACGACGAACTGAAGCCCTTCGTCAGCAACCAGTTCCGCTATTCTAACCATCTGTTGATGGCACCTGTCAAAGAATATGTGGCAGGATTGGAGAAACGCCGTCCAGGCACACATTATACAGACATTGCGCTGAAAGACACACTGGACAATAGTCACCAACTGAGCGAGTATATTGGCAAAGGATATGTCGTGTTGCACTTCTGGGAGAGCTGGAATCGCAACGAGTTCGACATCCTGCCCCAGCTGCGCCCACTCTACGACCAGTATCATGCGAAAGGGCTGCAAATCTTAAGCCTCGCCATTGATGGGGTCTATAAAAAACGATGGACCGAACGACTGAGGAAAGAGAAACTAACCTGGCCACAACTGGCAACACAGGCAACACCATACCGACAAGCCTACGGCATCCTCTCTTGGCCCGAAACCATCGTCATCGGCCCAGACGGCACCATCGTCGCCAGTCCCTCGACAACGGAAGCGTTAGAGGCAGAACTGAAAAAGATTTATGGTTCAAACCGTCAATAGAAAGACTCGTTAACCAAAATAAGTTTAGAAAGGCTTAAAATTAAATATCGGTAAGATTTTGTAACGCAATCGCTTCGCTCTATTCCATAGAGATTCCATATCTTTGCAGCGGCATTTAATCAACGTACAACAGAGAATGGACTATAGGCGATACATCATCCTGCTCTCGATGCTTACCTTGGCTATGGCGGTCAGGGCGCAGAGCGTGGAAGACAGGAAGCACATGCACCAGCCAGACTCGACAAAAAATGATTTTGAGGAGTGGCTACGCAATGAGCCGATCCGACCTGAGTTGCACGACTCAACAGCCATCAGCCCGGTAGTGCCATCTACGATGCGAGCAGACCCCTCGAAATTGAAGCCTAAACAGCCACCAGTCTCCATCAACATTATGACGCCCGAACTGCGTACAGACATGCGACTGGCCTACCATAGTCATTGGCTGGAAGAACAGCGCAAAGCCCAACAAGGCGGAGCCATGACCATTGGCGTCAACCCCCTCAGCCTGATTGCCATCGTCATCCACAAGTTATTCCCCAAGCACAAATCCAAGAAACAACGAGAACGCGAGCGATTACAGCAGATTCTGGATAACTACTAAGCATCCTAGTCTGTCCCTAGAGGCAGAACTGAAAAAGATTTATAGTACGAACTGATTGGAAAAGTTAATAACTAAAGAAACTAATTAAAATAGTTTAAAAACTAAGGCTTTTAGTTGTATGTAACGAAAAGTTTTAGTTATTTTGCGGCAGATATTGAAAATTGACGCAAATAGAAAGTTAACTTAAACCCCAGAAAGTAATGAAGAAACTGACCAACAAGGAAAAAGAAATCATGGAGTTGTACTGGCAGTACGGCCCGATGTTCGTCCGCGAGTTGCAGGAGCACTATGCCGAGCCTCGCCCCCATTTCAATACCCTTTCGACCATCGTCAGAATATTGGAACGTGAGGGTTTTCTGGACCATAAGCAGTTTGGCAATACCTACCAGTACTATCCTCTCATCACAGAAGCTGAGTATGGACGCAAGTCGATAGCAGGTATCATTAAGAACTACTTCGACGACTCCTACCTCTCAGCCGTCTCCTCGTTTGTCAAGGAAGAGAAGATCAGCGTAGATGAACTGCGCGAACTCATCGACCAGATTGAGAATAGTAAACCGTAAAAGTAATTTGTAAATCGTATCAGTATGACTGATTTCCTGATATACGATACCAAGGCAGCGGTACTGATTGTAGTCTTCTACATGTTCTACCGCCTGTTGCTGAGCCGCGAAACCTTCCACCAAGTAAACCGCATGGTGCTGTTGCTGACGGCTGTGGCCTCGTTTGTGCTGCCATTGTGCGAGATTACCATGCACAAGACTGTGACGCTGGAGGTAATGCCAACAGTATCTGTCGGCAGTTTGCAGATGGGGATAGCCAAAGAACCAGAGCCTGAAATCTGGAAAGTCGTGCTGCCCATTATATTTATAACAGGTATGGTGGCAACGCTGGGCCATACGCTGGTAACCATACTGAAAGTCATGCTACTGATACGAAGAAGCGAACGTCATCCACAACCCGATGGTACCATTCTCTGTGTGACCGTTAACACCGAGGTGTCGCCATTCAGTTGGATGCACTATATCGTGATGAACCGCAGCGACTACGAAGAACATGACGCTGCCATTCTTGCTCATGAACGGGGACATATCCGTCTTAGGCACTCCTTCGACGTTGTCCTCGTCGACCTGCTCACCGCCCTGCAGTGGTTCAACCCTGCTATGTGGATGTTACGTCAGGATTTGCGTGCCATCCACGAATACGAAGCTGACGGTGAGGTACTCTCTCAAGGGATTAACGCGCGTCAATATCAATATCTGTTGATCTCGAAAGCCGTAAGTATTGGCGGGTACTCCATTGCTAACGGAATTAATCACAGTACCCTTAAAAACCGAATCACAATGATGTTACATAAGAAATCAAACCGAATCAGTTTGCTGAAACTGCTGGTCCTCATTCCAATCGTAGGTGTCACTTTAGCTCTCAACGCCAGAACCGTTACCGACTATGTCTATGACAAGCCTCAGAGGCAAGTGCCTGTCAAGAAAGGCAAGAGAGCCACTACCATTAAGAATGGGAACAAAAACACACTTCAAATAGTAGAATCTAAGGAGTCTCAGACAACTAACCAGCAACCACACAGAATTGAGAAAGTTCAGGAAGACAGCCCCTTCGATGTGGTTGAGCAGATGCCTCAGTTCTCTGGTGGCATGAAAGCTCTAATGGACTACCTTTCTACGAATATCAGTTATCCGAAAGAGGCTCACAAAAAGGAAATCCAGGGTCGTGTTCTCGTACGCTTTGTCGTTGAGAAGGAGGGTAGCATCTCTAATGCCGAAGTGGTGAAGTCTGTTGACCCATTGCTCGATGCCGAGGCTCTGCGTGTCATTTCCTCCATGCCGAATTGGATTCCTGGCAAGCAGAATGGTAAGGCTGTCCGTGTCAAGTACACAATACCCATCACCTTCAATTTGGATGGTGACATAACAGACAACAAGGACGCGGTCCTGAAAGCAGCTTCAACCAACAAAATTATGATAGGCAAAGAACATGCCAACGAGCATCCGCTGATTATTGTTGATGGAGTGGAAGCTGGATCTGACGCACTGAAGAAAATAGCTCCTAATGACATCGAACGCATCGAAGTGCTGAAGGACCAAGCTGCCATCGACAAGTATGGTGAGAAAGCCAAAGACGGTGCCCTCATCATTACGATGAAGAACTAGAAATCTTTTCAAGAGGTGAGAGGTGAGAATTAAACTCTCACCTCTTAATAATATTACAGGCACTACCAATTTGAACGTGATGATACGTCCCATATAGTAAACTCCTTGTCGACTGGTAATTGTTTCATTTTCGTTTCACCTGTCACACCAGTTACCGTCACTCGCTCATTTTCAAATGGCAGAAAAAGATGTCCGTCCTATCGGCATAGTGGTTATGCTGATGGATTATGATGCTGTCTGGGGCTGCCACCATCGGAACCGAGAAAAACTGGCAGAGCACACAGTAGTGCAGCGTCTGTACTTGCTGTCCTATATGTCCCCTGCACTGATGGCGTACGCCATCAGTGCAGGCGTAATCGGCAGAATAAGAAGACGGATGGACATGAAGCGACATAAAAAACATTGGCAGGAATACTGCCAACAACACCCAGGATGCCATCAGTCTCATTGTTTTTGCGTTCACGACGACAAATGTAATACAAATTGAACGAAAAGACACATTTATTTGCAAAAAAACAGTATCATAATATGGTATTCCACTTTTTTTTCATATCTTTGCAGAAACTAATAACAAACGAATAATAAATATGTACGACAAAGAACGAGGGCTGTATATTGCCCATTGCGCCAACGGAGCGCTTTCGATAACAGGTAAGATGGCTAATCGTCACGGACTGATTGCCGGTGCTACGGGTACGGGTAAGACGGTGACGCTACAGGTAATGGCCGAGACTTTCTGTCAGGCTGGTGTACCGTGTTTCATGGCTGATATGAAGGGCGACCTGAGCGGCATCTCGCAGACGGGCAAGATGAGTGGATTCATCGAGAAGCGACTGCCTGAGTTCGGTATCGAGAATCCTGAGTTCCAGGCGTGTCCTGTGCGGTTCTTCGACGTGTTTGGTGAACAGGGACATCCCATGCGTGCCACCATCTCGCAGATGGGTCCACAGCTGCTCAGTCGACTGATGCAGTTGAACGAGACGCAGGACGGTGTGCTGAACATCGTGTTTCGCATTGCCGACGAGAGAGGACTGGAACTGATTGACATCAAGGACCTACGCTCAATGCTCGACTGGGTGTCACAGCATGCAAAAGAATACAGGACAAAATATGGAACTGTTACTAGCATGAGTATTGGATCTGTTCAACGTGCTTTGTTACAGTTGGAGAGTCAAGGAGCTAACACTTTTTTCGGGGAGCCGTCGTTCGATATCTACGACCTGCTGCAGACTGAGGACGGCAAGGGCGTGATGAACGTGCTGGCTGCCGACAAGCTGATGTTACAGCCCAAGCTCTACAGCACCTTCCTACTCTGGCTCTTGAGCGAGCTCTACTCTACCCTGCCAGAAGTCGGCGACCTGCCCCTGCCCAAGCTCGTGTTCTTCTTTGACGAAGCCCACATGCTATTTACCGACACCTCCAAGGCCCTCTTAGACAAGATAGAACAGGTCATCCGCCTCATTCGCTCAAAGGGCGTTGGCATCTACTTCATCACCCAGAGTCCAACGGATATTCCTGAGAACATACTGGGACAGTTGGGCAACCGCGTCCAGCATGCCCTCCGCGCCTATACGCCCAAAGACCAGAAGGCCGTGAAGACCGCTGCCGATACGTTCCGCGCTAATCCTGCCTTCAAGACCGACGAGGCCATCATGAACCTCGAGACGGGTGAGGCACTGGTCAGCTTCCTCGACGAGAAGGGTGCGCCAGGAATGGTGGAGCGTGCCAAGATTCTGTTCCCGTTGTCGCAGATTGGTGCCGTCACCGAAGGTCAGCGTCTCGACATCATCAAGCAAAGCCGCATCTATGGCAAATACGACACGCCCGTAGATCGCGAGAGTGCCTTCGAGGTGCTGATGGCTGAAGCCGAACAGCAGATGGCTGCCGAACAGGAGGAGGCTGCTGCCGCCGAGGAATCTAAGGCTGCCGGAAAGGCTGAGAAAGAGGGCAAAAAGAAGTCCGGCATCATGTCGAAAGTGCTCAAGGCCGTTCTCACCGCTATTACATCTACTTTTGCGGCCATTCTCGGCACCTATGTCAGCGACAAAGTGACGGGTAAGAAGACCAAGTCGCGCACATCCACCACAGGTCGCGTTGCCAAGAATGCCACCAGTGCCGCCACGCGTACCATCACCAAGGAACTGACGCGCGACATCTTAGGCAATCTCATTAAGTAAAGCCTACACATTTTTAATAATAGGGAGGACTATTCATCACGAACAGTCCTCCTTTTCGTTGATTGAACAGGGCAATTCGCTGAAAAGATTTGGCAGATATACCTTTTTTATATAATTTTGCAGCAGATAAACTACTGAGTGTATGAAGAAAATAGCATTAACATTACTGATTCTTGTGGGAACGCTGACGGCACAGGCCGACGGCTACACCTACCTGACCTTTGAGACGACGGACGGAACCAAGGCTTCTGTTGCCATCGAATCGCTGACGCTGAGCATCAACGGAACAACGCTGACGGCTGGAACGCAGCAGTTCACCCTCTCGAACCTTTCGAAGATGTACTTCTCGACGACTGACGAGAGTACAACTGGCATTGAGAGCATCAGCATCGAGAGTCTTGACGAAGCTACCGACATCTACGACTTGCAGGGCCACAAGGTCACGAAGGAGCAGATGCGCAGGGGTGTGTATATCGTAAAGACAAAGAGCAAAACCTATAAAATGGTGAAGAAATGAGACAGCTATTCAGAATACTTCTTTTTACCATAATTGTCAATTATCAATTGTCAATTGTCAATTGTCGTGCGCAGACGCTGAACGTCAAGGTGGGCAGCGTGACCTACCAGTTCCCAGCCTCGCAGACGGGCGAGATGACCTACGCCGATGGCGAGACCGTAACCATCATGGGCAAGACTTTTGCGCTCGCCGACATCAATAGCATGACGGTGGACGAAACGAGCGTTGCTGACGGCACGATTGGCGTCAGTTATAATGGCACATCCGCTACTGTTACCGTTGCTGGCAACGTGGCACAGTACGTCACGCCGACTGTCAGCGGGGCGCATGTGTCGATAGCCCAGAGCGACGACCTGGCTGAGGAAATCACCTACACGCTGAGCGGCACATCCTCCGACGGCGAGTTCTATATGTCGGGCTCATACAAGGCGACGATAGAGTTCAACGGTCTGACGCTGACCAATGCCACGCCAGTATATAGCGGTGCTGCCGTACACATCCAGAACGGCAAGCGCATCAAGGTAAAGATTGTTACAGGAACGACCAACACGCTCAGCGACGCTTCTACTGGTTCGCAGAAGGGCTGCCTCTACATCAAGGGCCACGCCGAGTTCGCGCAGAAGGGTACGCTGAACGTCGTTGGCAACGTGAAGCACGGCATCAAGACGGGCGAGTACATGACGCTGAAGAACGCCACTATCAACGTGACTTCGGCCGTGGGCGACGGCATCAGCTGTGCCGAGTACTTCCTGATGGAGAGTGGGACCATCAACATTACAGTCACAGCAGCTGCCGCCAAGGGCATCAAGGCCGATGGTGACATGCGCATCAGCGACGGTGACATCACCGTCAAGACCACGGGTGGTGGTGCATGGGACAGCGACGAGAAGAAGACCAAGGCTGCAAGCTGCCTCAGTGCCGACGGCAATACCGTCATCAGCGGCGGTACGCTCAGCCTGACCAGCACGGGTGCTGGCGGCAAGGGCATCAACGGCGATGGCACGTTCACGGCTACAGGTGGTACGATGACCATCAAGACCAGCGGCAATGCCGTTGTGGCATCGTCCAGCGGCACGCTATCTACCATTAGCAGTTCGCAGCAACTCGACCGCTACGACAGCGACTACAAGTCATCGCCCAAGGGCATCAAGATTGATGGCGCTATCCTTATCAGCGACCAAGCCGTCATCAGCATCACCACCACAGGTGCAGGTGGCGAGGGCATCGAGTCGAAGACCAGCATCAACATCACGGGCGGACAAGTGACCGTGAATGCTGCGGACGACGCCATCAATGCCTCGTACAACGATGCCACCAAGGGTACTAGCGGTGCAGGTGACCTGACCATCAGCGGTGGCTACGTCTATGCGCGCTCCACTGGCAACGACGGCATCGATGCCAACGGCAACGTGTATATCAAGGGGGGACTCGTCTATGCCATCGGCACCTCATCGCCTGAGGTGGGCATCGACGCCAATAGCGAGGAACAGAAGAAGCTCTACCTGACGGGCGGCACCATCATTGCCATCGGTGGACTGGAGAACGGTTCCAGCCTCACGCAGTCGTGCTACTCTACCAGTTCATGGAGCAAGAGTACGTGGTACGCCCTGACCGTCGGCAGCGACACCTTCGCCTTCCAGACACCTTCTAGCGGCGGCAGCACTATGGTCGTCAGCGGCGCCTCGCAACCCACCCTCAAGAAAAGCGTCACCGTCAGCAGCGGCACGAAAATCTTCGACGGAGCAGGCTATACCAATGCCACCATCACCGGTGGCTCCAACGTCAGCCTCTCATCCTACACTGGTGGCGGAGGCGGCCCTGGCGGCGGAGGTCGTCCCTGGTAGTCGCGACAGAATCGCTGTATAAGTAATCGTTTTCTAATATTTTTGTTGTAATTTTGCAGAAAATTCGTGTTTATGGACTCATTAGAACCAATCAAACGAAAGATATACGAAATACGCGGGCGCAGAGTGATGTTGGATTCTGACCTTGCAAGAATGTACCAAGTTGAGACCAAAAATCTCAAAAGAGCTGTTCGAGCCAACATCGAAAGATTCCCTGACGACTTTATGTTTGAGCTGACAAAAGATGAGTACGATGCTTTGAGGTGCAATATTTTCACCTCAAACAATGACGGTGATGCTTTGAGGGTCACTTGCAAAACCCTGTGTTGAAAAATGGGGTCAGAGAGTCCCCTGATCCATTGTACGCTATGGCTTCTGCGGCGGCCTACAATATATAATAATGTGGCGGCGGAGCGTTAAACTTTGTAGATTTTCGGACGGAATGGCGAAAAATTGCTAAATGTTTCGTATCTTTGCGGCATAAATCATCAAACGACATACAATTATGAGCGAAAGAGACAAGCAAATCGAGAAGGAGCGCAAGGGCGTGGTCGAACTGCTCCTGAAGAAGAACGGGCTGACACGCAAGCAACTCGTAGACAACCTCGTGGACTTCTGGGCCACCAGTTGGGCGCACACGCTCACCGAGGAGGAAAAGAAACAGTTCCCACACTTGGTATTCTGAACGATGACACGCAAGAAAAGTCCATTCAATTCCAACCACATCTTCGTAGACACAAACGTCCTCGTGGGCGGCTACAGCGGCGACAGCCGGTTCCAGAAGGACGCCGACTGTCTGCACTATCTCTATTCGCTGACGGGCAAGAAGCTCTACATATCGACGCTTAGCGTGGCGCAACTCATTTCCATGTACCAGAAAAAGAAAACGAACGACGAGATAGTCCGCATCGTCCACGAGTTGCAGCACCGATTCAATATCATCGACTTCACCAACCGCGACATCGACGCCGCCCTCGTTGAGACTGGTGGCGACATTGAGGACAATGTACAGTTCGTGCTGGCGCAAAAGCAGAAATGCAGCATCATCGTTACGAACAACTACAAGGACTACCGTCTTTTCTACAACATCAGTGTCGTCAAGCCGGACGGAGTAAGGACAATTCCACAGTAACCAGACAACATGCGACACTCCCTTTGCATTATATTATTCTTCACTGCGGCGTTATTTTCGTGCGGTAATCCTTCGGGAAATCGTGATTTCAATCCAAGTGAGATAGATAGCACTTTGAGCGCTGTACACGATACTGCAACGATATACCGTATGGTCGATAGTCTGAAGACGGAAGGCGTGATAGGCAGTATTACCGGCGATTTCTATGTGGCATGTGTCATGTATCATCACAATCCGAAACATGCCATGGCGATTATAGACTCTGCGCTGGCCCGCAAGGTGGAGACAGAGCAGGACAGGTTCTACCATTTCATGGTTCAGGGTCTCGAAATCGAGACGGACGTCGCCAACAAGCATTTTGATTTAGCCCTGCGTAAGGGGCAGCTGCACATCAACGATGCCGACATGGATTACGTCAACAGCCATGAACAGCTTCTGTCGAGCTTTGTGTGATCACGGGGACGGTTCTCCTGATTATTCATCCCTGAGATTCGTGCGCTGAAAGGCTCACCCCTGCTGTGCATTGATGAGGAAGGCGGGCGTGTGGCTCGCATAGGGCGCAACAGCAACTTCAAGGTAAAGACCTACGAGTCGATGGGGGCCATCGGTGCTACCGGCGACCCACGGAATGCCTACGAGTGCGGAAACACCATCGGCACCTATCTCCACCGCTACGGCTTCGATATTGACTTCGCCCCTGTGGCCGACGTAAACACAAATCCTGAGAACATCGTCATCGGGGCTCGTGCCTTCAGCGACAAGCCAGAGATAGCCGCCCCGATGGTGACCAACTATCTGCAGGGACTGAAGGATGCCGGTGTCACGGGGTGCATCAAGCATTTCCCAGGCCACGGCGACACCAAGGCCGACACGCATTTCGGCTATGCCAGCTCACAGAAGACGTGGGAGGAGATGCTCTCGTGCGAAATGGTGACCTTTAAGGCAGGCATCCAGTGGGGGTGTCAACTCATTATGACGGCTCACATCAGCGCACCCAATGTGACGGGTGCTGACATGCCTGCCACCATGTCGAGCGTCATCCTGCAAGACAAACTGCGCCGCGAACTGGGCTATCAGAACCTCATCATCGCCGACGCGATGGAGATGGGAGCCATCACCCAGCAGTACACCAACGGCGAGGCTGCCGTGGGCTGTATCAAGGCTGGTGTAGACATCGTGCTCGGCCCGCAGGTGTTCACGGAGGCTTTCGACGCGGTAATCAAGGCAGTGGAAGCCGGTGAAATCACAGAGCAGCGTATTGACGAGAGCGTGCGTCGTATTCTGAAGCTGAAGCAGAGCATCAGGAAATAGGCAGCCCCCAGACGGACTATCTGTTCTGGTGAACGTCGTTAATAG
>CACWOS010000045.1 GCA_902762565.1 uncultured Prevotellaceae bacterium | reverse complement strand
GAAGAACGTGCAGGTGGTGCAGAGCCTGGCCGACTTCCGCACGGCCAATGCGCCCAGCAACAGTGGTGGTGGTCCGCTGCCCGTAGGTGGAGACACGGAGGTGGATCCAGACGACGGCGATTAAAGAGTATGCGCCTACGGGCGCAACTCTTTGAGTTTGAAAATTGAAGTTTGAAATTTAAAGTTTATGATTTGAAAGATTAAACTTTGAAAATTAAAGTTTGAAGTTTATGATTTGAAAGATTGAACTTTGAAATTTAAAGTTTGAAATTTAAAATTTATGATTTGAAAATTAAAGACTATGAAAAAGGAGACATGGAAGACGGTGATACAGGTGATTGTATCAATTCTGACAGCGATGCTGACGGCAATGGGAACGACGAGCTGCATGCGCGTGCTGTAAAGAAGTGAGAAGTGATAAGTGATGAGTGATAAGTGAGAAGTGATAAGTGAAAAGTGAAAAGTGAAGAGTGAAGAGTGAAAAGTGAAGAGTGAAGAGTGAAGGTGGAACCTGAAACTTGAAAGCAAAAGAGGACTGACAGACGTTGCTGTCAGCCCCCTTTTATTTTCGATTAAAATCAACTATACTGCTACATCGCGCTGTCGCCAGAAACGGTAGGTGATGTCCTCGAAATCGCCATCCATCTTGCGACGATACAGACGCTGGTTGGTGGTTGACGACTTCAGAGGTCCTAGGTGGCGGATGTAAGGCCCAATCTTGATGTAGTCAAAGTCCTGCTTATTGACGATGTGAGGCACGCGCAAACGTCCGCTATACCAAGCCACATGGAACTGCGGATGGTATTCGTGGATGTACTGTGCCAACTGATTGACGGTCTTAGGATCGGAATCGCCACCCATAAACGCAATGCAGGTAATGTCAGTGCCGTACTGGCTGACGAAATCGTCGATGGCATCGGTGGTCAAGGGCATGCCGATATCGTCCCACAGATAATGGCTGTGACAACCCGGGCAGTGACACGGGCAATTGGAAATATTAATCGCCAGTGTCACTTCGTCGGGTATCTCCTGAAAAACAACCCCTGTATTAACGTATTTCAACATGTTTAGTGTGGTAAAAGACTAATCTCTTATTTCCATTCTACTTTTCTGCATGTGCGTAGAAACGACGTGCTGCCTCTTCCTGACGTGGCTGCGAGAAGTTCGAGACACGCTTCAGGTAACCGATGATACGAGTCATGTAGTCGACATTCTTTGAATGGCAGTGGGGGCACTCCTTCAGATAGCGCTTGTCAATATGTCCACAGTCGTTGCAGACGGTGTTGGGGATGTTGAACGTGAAGTAGTTGCAGCCTTCCTGTGCAGCCACCTTCAGCAGGTGCAGATACTGCTGCTTCGAGAGGTGCTCGTCCAGGTTCATGTGCAGGGCAGAGCCGCCAGTGAGGTGCTCGATATAGGGACGTCCATGCAACTTGAACTTGTCGATCACACTGAGCGAGTCGTCCTCAACAACGTAGAAGTATGAGTTGTAGCAGTCGCGTGGTACGAAATAGCCGTCCTCACGATCCCACTTGGCATGCTTCACACCGACGTTTTCGGCAGGAATCATCTCGCAGTTGAACATCACTTCCTTCGAACGATACTTCTTGTTGTACTGCTCAATGAGTCCGAGGATGCCCTGCACGAACTTCTTATAGTCGTCGTTTGGCGTAATCTTGAGACCCATGAATTCGGCAGCCTCCACGAGACCGTTGATACCGATGGTGAGATACTGGCGGTTGATGTTGATATAACCAGCATCGAACAAGGGCAGCATGCCATGAGCCTGCAACTCCTTCAGGTTCTCGTTGTAGGCAATCTGCACCTTGTGGCACAGGTCGATGACACCAGCCAGATACTCCAGATAGTCCATCTTGTGATTGACGGCATACTGGATGCAGCGGTTCAGATTGATGGTGAGCACCGACTTCGAACCAGTAGACACACCACCAGCACCGAGGGTGTAGCTGAAACCATTGTCGGTAATCTCGTTGCGCAGGCGGCAGCATGAGCTCAAAGAGTCGGCATTGTCGCTCATGTAGGTGAAGAACGAGTGTCCCTCCGAATACATCTCAGCGGTGAAGTCGCCCCACTCCTTATCCTTGCACTCGCCATTCTCGTCGACGAGCAGTGCCATCGTCTCAACAGGGAAGGTCAGCAGGGTCTTGGTGCGCTCCTGATTGAACCACTTCATGAAACGCTTCTGCAGCCAAGAGAGACCATCCCAGTCGGGCTGAGAGCCATCGGGGAAGTAGAACTCGCCGAAGATGCTCTGGAAATAGTATTTGTCGTAGTAAGCCACATTCCAGAATACGGCCTGATAGTTGCGGGCACCAGTAGGCTGGTTCAGCGTATAGACAATCTGCTCAAAATAGTCGGTAATTACTTTGTCGATGGTACGCTTCTTTAACGAGAGGTCAGCCTGCTGGTCGGGATGCTGCCAGTAGTCCTTGCCGTATTCCTTGCCGATGAAGTAGTTCATGTACATCAGGAACTCAGGCGTAGCACAGGCACCAGAGAGCATGGAGCTGACCATGAACACCATGTTGACGAAGCCACCGGCAAACGACTTCAAGTTTGTGGGGGCAGTAGAGTTGCCACCAATGGCTGTGGTACCACCAATGAGCCAAGGATACATGGTAATAGACGCACAATAGTTAGCCAGCGAGGTCTCGTCGTTCTTATATATAAAGTGGTGGGTCAGCTTGTCGATATACTCATTGGCCAACTCCTTGCCGTACATCTTCTTGATGCGGTCTACCAACAGACGACGGTTCAGGCGGATGAAGTTTGACTTAGGCAACTCGCCAATCAGCGTCGCGATGTTCTTGTGTTCTACATTGGCATTAGCGTCGTACTTTGAACCCGTTGCAGCATTGACAGATTCGGTGTACTCGGAAAGGAACATCATCTTTTCCAGTGTGTCACGGTCTTCTGAGTGTTCCTGACGATAAAGGATGAACGACTTGGCCACCTTGTAGAAGCCTTCGCGCATCAGAGCCTCTTCTACCTGATTCTGAATGTCTTCCACCTTGATGTCGTCATGCATGTCCAAATGACTCAGAATCTTTGATACTGTTCCGAGGTCAGCAGGCTCATTTACACTCTCGAATGCCTTCACGATGGCATTCATGATTTTGTCTAAAGAGAAGCGATCCTTGGTGCCGTCACGCTTCGTAATGGTAAAATTTTTAATTTCCATTGTTTGTATATCTCTACTATTTTTGGTTTCAATTATGCTTTCTTCTTGGACTAAGGTTTTCCGTTTTGGATAACTTTTCGTCTTCGAATTTCCAAAAAGTTGTCCGTTTTGGAAAATCCGATTCGGATGCAAAGGTACAAAATATCTCAGAAATACCCACACGTTCAGACCAGAAAAAAATGATAAAAATAGTTAATCAGCAAAGATTAGTCGATAGTGATTACCAATCATACCGTCGTACGTCTTTAATATATAAGCAGATAACAACAAACTATTAAAGTGTAATATGAACAAGAGCAAATATTGCGGCGTGGTGGTACCAATGGTAACCCCCGTTACACAGGATGGACGACTCGACGTGGAAGCCATCAAGAGAATCATCAACTTCTTTGCCGACAATAAGGTGTCGCCCCTGCTCATGGGCACAACGGGCGAAGGCAACAGCGTCAGCCAAGGCGACGGACAAGTCTTCGTAGACACAGCAGTAAAGGCTGCCAACGGACGCATCCTGATATATGCCGGACTGACAGGCAACTGCTTCAGTGAACAAGTCCGCCAGGCCGAGATTTATACCGCCTTGGGTGCTGACGTCATCGTAGCAACCCTCCCTACTTACTACGCACTGACCGATGAGCAGATGTACGAATACTACAAGACGTTGGCCGATTGTATCACTGGTCCGCTGATGCTCTACAACATTCTGGCTACTACACACATGAGTATCCCCGTAGGCATCATCCGACGTCTGGCCGACCATCCAAACATTGTAGGCCTGAAGGACTCTGAGCGTGACTTAGACCGTATGGCTCAGTGCATTGAGATTGCCAAAGGGCGCGACGACTTTGCATACTTCTGCGGCTGGGCAGCACAAAGTGCCCATTCATTGGAATTAGGCGGCAATGGTATCGTACCCTCTACGGGCAACTACGTACCAGAGATGTTCCAACAGCTCTTCGATGCTGCTGTAAAAGGTGATATGGAAACGGCCAACCGTCTGCAGGACGAGACCAACGAGATTGCCAAAATCTACCAGAAGGACCGTACCCTAGGCCAGAGTCTCACAGCACTGAAAGTGATGATGCAGACCAAGGGACTCTGCGAGCCGTGGATGCTGATGCCACTCACTCGTCTGTCTGCTGAGGAAGAGAAAGCGATAGCATTAAAATGTAAATAATAAATGGCCAAAATGTAAATTCCATGATGCACTGGGTTGACTATATCATCGTGTTGCTGTCTATCTTGGCAGCCATCGGTACGGGTATCTATTTTGCGCATAAACAAAAAGACACGTCGCAGTACTTTGCCGGCGGCGGAAAGATTCCAGCCTGGGCAGTAGGCATCTCCATCTTCGCCACACTGATATCGAGCGTGACATTCCTCGCCTACCCTGGTGCGGCCTATGCCGGCAACTGGATTCTATTGGTGCAAGGTCTGATGGTACCCATCGTACTCGTAGCACTCATCGGCATCATTGTACCGCTGTTCCGCAAGGTCATCCGCCTATCCACCTACGAATACTTCGAGCGCCGCTTCGGCTTGTTTGCGCGACTCTATTCATCGTTTGCCTTCACGTTGGGCCACTTCTCAAAGGCTGGCACGGTATTCTTCTTGGTTTCTATGGCCTTGGCTACATTCCTTAATATAAATATATATACCATCGTACTAGTATTGGGCATCACCATCATCATTCTTACGCTCTTCGGTGGTATGGAGGCCATCGTATGGATGGATGTTGCACAAGGTTTCCTGCTCATCGGTGGTGGCATCATCTGCATCGGCATCCTACTGTTTGGTATCGAAGGCGGACCTGCCGAGACATTCCGCATTGCCTCTGAATACAACAAAATCAGCTTCGGACCTTACGACTGGAGTCTCTCTGAGCTATGCTTCTTGGTCATGGTGCTCAACGGCATCTTCTATGCCCTTCAGAAATATGGCACAGACCAGACCATCGTACAGCGCTACCTGGCTGCTAAGAGCGACAAGGAAGCCAAGAAAGCAGCCTATATCGGCGTACTGATGTCAGTACCCATCTGGGCGTTGTTTATGTTTATCGGTACGGCACTCTTTGCCTACTATCATACACAGGGAGCGCCTGTATTGCCTGACGACATCAAAGCTGACGAAGTGTTTCCTTACTTCATCGCCCACGAACTGCCTGTTGGCATTCGCGGCCTCATCATTGCCGCCCTTGCTGCAGCAGCCATCTCGTCGCTGGACAGCGATCTGAACTGTCTGTCGGCCATTGCCGTACAAGACTACTACAAGCGTTTCCGCAAGGAAGCCAGCGACCAGCAACAGCTGCGCTTCGGCAAGTGGATGGTAATCGTCGCTGGTGTTGGAGCCATCGGTGTGGCCTGCCTGTATATCTTCTGGGGTGGTGAAGGTGTGTTAGGTGCGTTGTTCTCACTCTACGCCATCTTCTCAGCCGGCATTGTAGGCATCTTCATCCTTGGCCTGTTCAGTCGTCGCGCCAACTGGCAGGGGTTGTACATCGGCATTGTTGCTGCCGTATTGTTCACAGCCTATGCCGTACTGACCTCAACGAAATTGGACATCCACGGTACAGGTTTCAAGGAAACCATCCTCGACTTGGGCGAGTGGAACTTCTCGCATCATAAATACATGTTAGGCGTATATAGTCACCTCATTGTTCTCGTCGTAGGCTATGTGGCCAGCTACTTCTTCAAAACGCCTCTGGCCGAAAAGGAGCTGACCATCTGGGGCTACCTTGAAGAACGAAAGAAAACAAAGGAATAACGCGGCCCATCAAAGAAATAGAAAGGGACTCAACGCTATCACAGCGCGGAGTCCCTTTTGCAAAAAAAATTATTTTTGCTCTTTTGCAAACGCAAACATCTTATCTTATGAATAGCAGCTCACGATATTTGGGCAGTGGCCAAAGAGCATCGTCAACGATGAGTTCCAGTTTGTCAATCTCGTAACGTATGCTGTCAAGATAGGGCTCTACTTTGTCGTGGTAGGCGATGGCCTTCTCATGCTCGTCAGTAATCTTGTTGGCCTTCTTGCGGGCCTCTACCAGTTCCTCTACGCCCTTCTCAATAGCGCTGGTACGTTCGGAGATTTCCTGGATAATCTTCTTATTACGAGCAGAGAGCTTGTCGGCGGTGTCGATGGGGAATACCACAGCCATGTGGTTCAGATTGCTCAGCAGCTCGCTCTGGTAACGAGTAGCCACAGGAATGATGTGGTTCATCGAGAGGTCGCCCAGTACGCGAGCCTCAATCTGTATCTTCTTGGTATAGGTCTCCCACTTCACTTCGTTACGAGCTTCAAGTTCTTTCTTGGTCATCACACCCAGACTCTCGAACATATCGATGCTTTCCTTATCAAGGTAGCGCTCGAAGATCTTCGGACAACTCTTCTCAACGTCGAGACCACGCTTCTCGGCCTCAACAACCCATTCGTCGCTGTAGCCATTGCCATCGAAGCGGATGGGCTTGCAGGTCTTGATGTCATCGCGCAGCACGTCGATGATGGCGTGGAACGTTGCGCTGTGACCAGTGCCGGCAAGTTTCTTCTCCAACTCAGGAATCTTGGCGTCGACACGCTTCTTGAACGATACCAGAGCCTCAGCAACAGCACTGTTTAGGGCTATCATGGCACTGGCGCAGTTGGCCTCAGAACCTACGGCACGGAACTCGAAACGGTTACCTGTAAAGGCAAACGGAGACGTGCGGTTACGGTCGGTGTTGTCGATGAACAACTCAGGGATTTCGGGGATGTCCATCTTCAATCCCTGCTTACCACTCATGGCCAGGATATCATCCACGTCAGCTTTCTCAATGTGATCGAGGAGCTCGCTTACCTGCTTGCCCAGGAACGAGCTGACGATAGCGGGAGGAGCCTCGTTAGCGCCCAGACGATGGGCATTGGTGGCACTCATGATAGAAGCCTTCAACAGACCGTTGTGCTTGTAGACACCCATCAGTGTCTCAACGATGAACGTGGCGAAACGCAGGTTCTGCTCTGCTGTCTTACCAGGGGCATGTAGCAGGACGCCGTTGTCTGTGCTCAGACTCCAGTTGTTGTGCTTACCAGAACCGTTGATGCCTGCGAAGGGCTTTTCATGCAGCAAAACACGGAAGCCGTGCTTGCGGGCTACACGCTTCATGACAGACATCAACAGCATATTATGATCGACGGCAAGGTTGGTTTCCTCGAAGATGGGTGCCAACTCAAACTGGTTGGGAGCCACCTCGTTATGACGGGTCTTACAGGGAATGCCGAGTGCCAAAGCCTCATATTCCAAGTCCTTCATGAAGGCCTGTACACGCTCAGGAATGGCACCGAAATAGTGGTCATCCATCTGCTGGTTCTTGGCGGAGTCATGGCCCATCAAGGTACGGCCCGTCAGCAGCAGGTCAGGGCGAGCAGCATACAAACCTTCGTCTACCAAGAAATATTCCTGTTCCCAACCAAGGTTCGAAGTCACCTTCTTAACGCTGGGGTCGAAATAGTGGCAGACATCCACAGCAGCAACATTCACTGCATGCAGGGCACGCAACAGCGGTGCCTTATAGTCAAGCGCCTCACCGCTATATGAGATAAATACGGTGGGGATACACAGGGTATCGTCAATAATGAACACAGGCGATGTGGGATCCCAAGCGGAATAGCCACGAGCCTCGAAGGTCGAACGGATACCACCAGAGGGGAACGAAGAGGCATCGGGCTCCTGCTGAACGAGCAGCTTGCCTGTAAACTCTTCTACCATACCACCCTTACCATCGTGTTCGATGAAGGAGTCGTGCTTTTCAGCAGTTCCCTCCGTCAGAGGCTGGAACCAGTGCGTATAGTGTGTCACACCATTCTCTGTGGCCCACTGCTTCATACCAGCAGCAACAGCATCGGCAACGGCACGATCCAAACGAGCACCATTGTCCATCACGTCTATCATCTTTTCATACACGTCCTTCGGCAGGTACTTGTACATCTTTTCACGATTGAAGACCTTCTTACCAAAATACTCGTAAGGTCTCTCACTGGGTGTTTTTACGTCGAGTGGCTTCTTCTTGAATGCCTCACCGACAACCTGAAATCTTAATGCTTCCATAATCTTTTTACTATTATTTGGTTACACTTTGTTGTTTGCGGTGGCAAAGGTACGACGTTTTGATAAGATACTGCCAAATATTCTTTCATTTTGATTGTTAATTGTATATTGAAGTGACATTTTGTAAACCAAATGAGTTGACATGCTTTCATTTTGTTATCACTTTGCCTAAAAATAGCCCCATTTCGTTACAAATCGTCATTTCCTGTAAGTGAATGTTTGTAGTCATTCTTTATTTTACTTTTTTCATACATTATTTAATAAAAAGGTGTATCTTTGCACCCGAAAAGGAACAAAAATAGTTAGTATGATGATGAAAAAACTATTGCTTTTATTGTTTAGTATCGTTACACTGAGCAACTACAGCTATGGGCGTGGACAGTTGCACGATCTTGAGGTACGGGTGCAACTGATGCATAATGGTGATGCGTTTATCACCGAAACCAGACGCATGACTATCGACAGCGAGGGTACTGAATGCTACATTGCACTGTCTCATCTAGACGGTAGTAACGTAGGAGCACTGAGAGTGAGCGACGAAAAGGGGACTAACTATGAATACATAGAGGGCTGGGACGTCAATAGGAGCCGTGACTGGAAAACGGACAAGTGCGGCATAGTAGCCACCAGCAAAGGCTATGAGCTATGCTGGGGACTGGGCGACAGTGGTGAACGAACCTATGTGACCAGCTATACGATAACTGGGATGGTACGCTCGCATCCTGATGCTGACGCCATACGCTACGTATTTTTGGATCAGGCTGTATCCCCCAAGCCTGAGCATGCTAAAGTGATTATTGCCTCAGATTCGCTATTCTTCAGTGCGGACAGTTGTGGAGTCTGGGGGTTCCGCTTCAATGGTGAGGTCGGTTTTGAGAACGGACAAATCATAGCCGAGACCACAGAAGCCATGAACGAGGAGGCTGGACTGTATGTGATGGCAAGCTTTAAGAAGGGCATGTTCGAGCCTGAAATGGCAGACGGAGGCACTTTTGAACAGAAAAAAGCAGAGGCTTTCGAAGGCAGTGACTACTATTATGAGGAGAATGGAGACACCACACTGGAGGACATCTTCTATACGATAGTCGGCGTTTGCATGATGTTCTTATCCATTTTCCCTGTTTTCATTGGTATCTGGCAGATCATCAAGACCTTCTTGGCTCGTCGTAAGAGAGATAAAGAGGTGACGTGGTATCGTGAAATACCAGTAAACGGCAATCTACACGTGGCCAACGACATCATCAACGATTACAAATATATAGGTGGCGACTATAAGAAACTGCTTTCCGCGAGCATCCTGCAGCTGATTAACATGGGTGCAATATCGGTGGAGTGGCACACGAATGCCAAGGGCAAGATGGAACAACGATTTGCCGTGCACGACTATCAATTCAAGGACACGGATGCCAAACTACTGAAGATACTGCATGGCATCTTCTTGACGGCAGCGGGCAGTGATCGCATTTTGGAGCCTCAAGAGCTGAAAGCTTATATGAAAGACGAGAGGTACGACAAGACAATCAATACGTTTATTGAGAAACTACGCGAGAAGACAAAGAAATATAAGACAAAGGACTTTAAAGCCATGCATGACGATGCCATGAAGGTGTTTGGGCTGAAGAAGTTCTTGAAGGACTTTACCTTGATGGACGAGCGCCATCTGCAGGAGGTTGCCTTATGGAAGAACTACATGGTATGGGCTGCGCTGTTTGGTATTTCTGACCAAGTCATCAAGGACATGAAGAAGGTTAATCCCGAATACTTCAACATGGATCAGGTGGCAGGACAGATGGCAGACAACATGACACTACCCATGATTAATTCCGTACTGAACTCGAGCACCAGCAGCTATCTGGCACACAAAGCAGGAGAAAACGCACGTTACTCAGGCGGTGGTGGACACTCCTCTTGGGGTGGCGGCGGTGGAGGTTTCCACGGCGGCGGAGGTGGAGGCGGCATCAGATAGTTTTGGCTCCAAATGACAATATGTAAGGTACAAAGGAAACAAAACGTATAAAAGATTTCAAAATGTCACCAAATAAGCACAAAAACGATCAAAGTGTAAGTTGTATTTGATTTTAATATATGAAAAGTAAGTAAATTACTTGGTTGAGTTTGCAAAATGCATTACCTTTGCCACGAATTTCAATCAGAGTGTAAGTAAAAGTAAGGATAATATGGCAAATTGCAAACAAAGAAACCAAGGACTCTACCAGAGTGACTATGAGCATGATGCTTGCGGCGTGGGTATGGTGGTTAACATACACGGCGGAAAGAGTCATGATCTGGTTGACAATGCACTGAAGGTGCTTGAGAACATGGAACACCGTGGCGCCGAGACACGCGACAAGACCGGTGATGGTGCGGGTATCATGGTACAGATACCCCACGAGTTTATTTTGTTACAGGGTATCCCCGTGCCCGAAAAGGGTAAGTACGGCACAGGTCTGGTTTTTCTGCCTAAGGACAAGAAGGCCCAGCAGCAGATACTGAGCGTGATGATTGAGGAGATAGAGCGCGAGGGCCTGCAGCTGATGCATCTGCGCACGGTGCCCACCAACCCTGAGGTGCTGGGTGTGGCTGCCCGCGAAGTGGAGCCTGACATCAAGCAGATTTTCGTAACGGGTGTGTCGGAGGACGATGTACCCGTATTCGAGCGTATATTATATAAGGTACGCAAGCGAATAGAGAATCGTATCGACAACGACGACTTCTATATCTGCTCGCTTTCGAACAAGAATATTATCTACAAGGGAATGCTTACCAGCGGACAGCTGCGTCGCTACTTCCCAGATTTGTCGAACGACTACTTTACGAGCGGACTGGCACTGGTACACTCTCGCTTTAGCACTAACACATTCCCAAAGTGGAAGTTGGCCCAGCCTTTCCGCTTGTTAGCACACAACGGTGAGATTAACACTATTCGTGGTAACCGCGGCTGGATGAAGGCAAGAGAGAGTGTGCTGAGCAGTGAGGCGCTGGGCGACATCAAGGACCTGCGCCCGATTGTGCAGGACGGCATGAGCGATAGCGCCAGCTTGGACAACGTGTTTGAGTTCCTGATGATGAGTGGACTCTCGTTACCACAGGCGATGGCCATCCTTGTGCCCGAGAGCTTCAACGATAAGAACCCTATTTCAGAAGATTTAAAAGCCTTCTACGAATATCACTCTATCCTGATGGAGCCGTGGGACGGTCCTGCCGCCCTGCTGTTCAGCGATGGTCGCTATGCAGGCGGTATGCTGGACCGCAACGGTTTGCGCCCCAGTCGCTACACCATCACCAAGCAGGGTATGATGGTTGTGGCCTCTGAGGTCGGCGTCATGGACTTCGAACCAGGCGATGTAGTGTCGAAGGGTCGTCTGCAGCCAGGTAAGATCCTGCTGATTGACACACAGGAAGGCAAGATTTACTACGATGGCGAGATTAAGAAAAAGCTGGCCAAAGCTCATCCTTATCGCGAATGGCTGAACGAGAACCGCGTGCAGCTTGAGAAGCTGAAGAGCGGAAGGCACGTGGAGAATGGCGTGAGCGACTTGCAGCAGAAGCTGGTTACCTTCGGATTCGGTCAGGAGGATATTGACAAGACTATCATCCCCATGGCCACAGCTGGACAGGAGCCTGTAGCCGCCATGGGTAACGACACACCGCTGGCTGTCATTTCTGACCGTCCACAGGTGCTGTTCAACTACTTCCGTCAGCAGTTCGCACAGGTCACCAACCCTGCCATCGACCCCATCCGTGAGGAGTTGGTAATGTCATTGACAGAATATATTGGTGCTGTTGGTACCAACATCCTGACACCTGACGCCTCGAACTGTAAGATGGTACGCTTGCCGCAGCCAGTTTTGACCAACACACAACTTGATATACTTTGTAACATCCGCTACAAGGGCTTTAACACCAAGAAACTGCCTATCCTCTTTGAAATGTCGAAGGGTGAGGAAGGTCTGCGTAAGGCACTCGACGACCTGTGTCATCAGGCTGAAGCTAGTGTAGACGAGGGTGTGAACTACATTATTCTGAGTGACCGCGACCTGGACGAGACGCATGCCGCCATCCCATCATTGCTGGCCGTTAGTGCCGTTCACCACTACCTGATTAGCGTAGGTAAGCGTGTGCAGACAGCTCTGATTGTTGAGAGCGGTGAGATTCGCGAGGTGATGCACGCTGCCCTGCTGCTAGGCTACGGTGCCAGCGCGCTGTGTCCTTACATGACGTTCGCTGTACTGGATGATCTGGTGAAGAAGCATAAGATTCAGGAGGAGTACGCTACTGCCGAGAAGAACTACATCAAGGCCGTGGACAAGGGTCTGAAGAAGATTATGAGTAAGATGGGTATCAGCACCATCCGCAGCTACCGCGGTGCCAAGATCTTTGAGAGCATCGGACTGAGCGAGGATCTGCTGCGCCGCTACTTCGGTACCGAGGTGAGCACCATTGGTGGTGTGGGCTTGAAGGAGATTGCCCGTGATGCCATTGCGCTGCACGAGGCTGCCAAGGAGCAGACACTGCTGCAGAACCAGGGTCAGTTTGCATGGCGTAAGGATGGTATCAAGCATGCTTGGAACCCCGAGACGATTGCTAAGCTGCAGTTGGCTACCCGTCAGGGCAACTACGATAAGTTTAAGGATTGGGCAAAGATTGTTGACGAGAAGGAGAGCCCCATCTTTATCCGCGACTTCTTCGGATTTAAGAAGGCCGCTAAACCTACACCTATCGACGAGGTTGAGCCCGTTGAGAGCATCGTTAAGCATTTTGTTACAGGTGCCATGAGTTTCGGTGCTTTGAGCATCGAGGCCCACGAGGCTTTGGCACTGGCCATGAACAAACTGGGTGCACGCAGTAACACTGGTGAGGGTGGTGAGGATAATGCTCGCTATCATACAGAAGTCGATGGCGTGAGCCTGTCAAGTAAGACCAAACAGATTGCATCAGGTCGTTTCGGTGTAACAGCCGAGTACCTGGTGAATGCCGAGGAAATACAGATTAAGGTGGCACAAGGTGCTAAGCCTGGTGAGGGCGGACAGCTGCCTGGCTTTAAGGTTAACGAGATTATCGCCAAGACGCGTAACGCCATCCCCGGTATCTCGCTCATCTCGCCTCCACCTCATCACGACATCTACAGTATCGAGGATCTGGCACAGCTTATCTTCGACCTGAAGAACATCAACCCGACAGCTGCAGTAAGCGTAAAACTGGTGGCCGAAAGCGGCGTAGGTACGATTGCTGCTGGTGTGGCTAAGGCCAAGGCCGACCTGATTGTGATCAGTGGTGCCGAAGGTGGTACAGGTGCATCACCTGCATCAAGTATGCGCTTCGCTGGTATCTCACCAGAAATCGGACTTGCAGAGACACAGCAGACGCTGGTAATGAACGGCCTGCGCAATCAGGTTCGCCTGCAGACAGACGGACAGCTGAAGACTGCCAAGGACGTGATTGTCATGGCTATGCTTGGTGCCGACGAGTTCTCGTTCGGAACACTGCCCCTGATTGTACTGGGCTGCGTGATGATGCGTAAGTGTAATACCAATACCTGCCCCATGGGTGTGGCTACCCAGAACCCCGAGCTGCGTAAGCACTTTGAGGGACGTGCCGAGTACGTGGTTAACTTCTTTACCTTCCTGGCCGAGCAGGTACGCGAATACCTGAGTGAAATCGGTGTGAAGAGTCTGAAGGAGATTATCGGACACACCGAACTGATTGAGGTGAACACCGAGAACGCCACCGACAAGCAAAAGACTATCGACTTTGACCGTCTGCTGCACAAGCCTGAGACAGACAAGGCTCTCTACTGGGATCGTGGTGCCTATACCAAGGTAACAGGCGTGAAGGACGAGGAAATGATCAAGGCAGCACAGAAGGCCATCGAGAACCAGGAAGAGGTAACACTCGACTATGCCATCAAGAATACCGATCGTGCCGTGGGTACCATGCTGAGTGGTGTGATTGCCCAGAAGTACGGCGAGGAAGGACTGCCCGACGGAACCATCAAGATTAAGTTCAAGGGCTCAGCTGGTCAGAGTTTCGGTGCCTTTGCCGTGAAGGGACTGGATTTGCGCCTCGAGGGCGAGACCAACGACTACTTTGGTAAAGGTCTTTCAGGCGGTCGAATCTCTATTCTGCCTCCAGCTCGTCGCAGCGACGACTTTAAGGCCGAAGAAAATATTATCGCAGGTAACACCGGACTGTACGGTGCTACATCGGGCGAACTCTATATAAATGGCAAGGTAGGCGAGCGCTTCGGCGTGCGTAACTCGGGTGCCATCGCTGTGATTGAAGGTGCCGGCGACCACTGCTGCGAGTACATGACTGGCGGACGTGTGGTAGTGCTGGGTAAGACAGGCCGTAACTTTGCCGCTGGTATGAGTGGTGGTGTGGCTTACGTCTATGACCCAGACCACACTTTCGACTACTTCTGCAACATGGATATGGTGGAACTCTCGCTGGTAGAGGACAGCGTAAGTCGCAAAGAGCTGCTCGAGCTCATCCGTCAGCACTATCTGCACACGGGGTCAGCTCTTGCAGGTCGCATGCTCGACGACTGGCACCGCTACATCGAGGACTTCATTCAGGTAGTGCCCATTGAGTACAAACGCGTGCTCGAGGAGGAGAAGATGAAAAAACTTCACGAGAAGATCGCCGACATCCAGAGAGACTATTAATTATCAATTGTCAATTATCAATTATCAATTGGAAAAATGGGAGGAGGCGGGTTACCGTCCGATTCACGATAGAATCCACGACTTTGGCGAGGTAGAGCAGACGCTCAGTACTCGCGAACGCAAACTGCAGGCCAGCCGCTGTATGGATTGCGGCGTACCCTTCTGCCATTGGGCTTGTCCGCTGGGCAACAAAGCACCAGAATGGAATGATGCCCTGTACAAAGGCGATTGGGAACTAGCATATCGCCTGCTGAACTCTACCAACCCCTTCCCTGAGTTCACAGGTCGTATCTGCCCTGCATTATGTGAGAAGGCTTGCGTGCTGAACCGTTTTAACCACGAGCCAACCACCAACCGCGAGGACGAGGCAGCCATCACCGAGATGGCCTTCCAGGAGGGATTTATCACTCCTCGTACAGACATCGTTCGCAATGGAAAGAAGGTGGCCGTTATTGGTGCTGGTCCTGCCGGCCTTGCTGCAGCTAACGATCTTAACCTGAAAGGCTATCAGGTAACAGTTTTCGAGAAAAACGAAGCCGCAGGCGGATTGCTGCGATATGGTATCCCCAACTTCAAACTCAATAAGACCGTTATCGATCGCCGCATCGCCCTGCTTGAGCAGGAGGGCATCGAGTTTAAATACGGTGAAGCTATAGAGGTGAACGATGCATTTGCTAAGCAGTTTGATGCTGTAGTGATTTCTACAGGTACTCCTATTGCAAGAGATTTAAAGGCTCCAGGCCGCGAACTCAAAGGTGTACACTTCGCCCTCGACATGCTGTCACAGCAGAATCGCGTGTTGGCTGGTATGGAGTTCTCTAAGGATGAGCGCGTTACCGCCAAGGGTAAGGATGTACTCGTCATCGGTGGTGGTGATACTGGTTCTGACTGTATCGGAACCGCACATCGTCAGGGATGTAAGAGCGTTACACAAATTGAGATCATGCCTAAGCCTGTTGAGGGTCCAGAGGATCCTCAGAACCCATGGCCCAACTGGCCTCGCACCCTGAAGACTACATCTAGTCATGAGGAAGGTTGCACACGTCGTTGGAACATCAACACCCTCGAATTCCTCGGCGAGAACGGCAAACTGACAGGTGTAAAAGTTCAGGAGATAGACTGGAAGCCAAACCCAGAAGGCGGTCGTCCTATCATGGTTGAGAAGGGCAAGCCCGAAATCATCAAGGCCGAACTAGTGCTCCTGGCAATGGGATTCCTGAAGCCTGAGCACCCCGAGTACCCGAAGAACGTCTTTGTATGTGGCGATGCTGCCAACGGCGCATCACTAGTGGTTCGCGCCCTCGCCAGTGGTCGTCAGACTGCACAGAAAGTAAACGAATATCTGAAATAAATGAGCAACAAGATACGATTCACCAAGATGCACGGATGCGGCAACGACTACATCTACGTCAATGCGATGGAGTATCACCTGACGAATCCTGCTGCGGCCGCCGTGAAGTTGAGCGACAGGCATAAGGGCATCGGCTCTGACGGACTGGTGCTGATTGATAAGTCTCCTGTGCCAGAGGCTGACTTCTCTATGCGCATCTTCAATGCCGACGGCTCAGAGGCGATGATGTGTGGCAATGCGAGCCGCTGCATCGGTAAGTATCTCTATGAGCGTGGACTGACCAGTGAGACGCAGATAAGACTGCTGACGCTGTCGGGCGTCAAGACGCTCCAGTTGCATATAACCAACGGCAAGGTGAGTAGCGTGATGGTGGATATGCTACAGCCAGTATTGGAGGACGAGACGCAATTTTTAGCAGCTCGCAGCCAGGGACGTGGCACGTTTGTCTCGATGGGCAATCCACACTACGTCATCTTTACGGATAATGTGGATCAGGTCGGCGAAACCGGCTCCGCCCTGGAAGTCCATCCCGCCTTCCCCCAGCGTTGCAACATCGAGTTCGCACATATCGAGGCTGATGGTAGCATACGTACCCGTGTTTGGGAACGAGGCAGTGGCATCACCCAGGCCTGCGGTACAGGCGCTTGCGCTACGGCTGTAGCAGCCGCACTCACAGGTCGTGCGAACAGGAAATCGCGCATTGTGATGGATGGTGGCACGCTTGACATCGAGTGGCGAGAGACAGACAATCACGTATATATGACCGGCCCCGCCGCCTTCGTCTTCGATGGCGAAATCGAAATTTAATTCTCAATCTTCAATTTTCAATCTTCAATTTTCAATTAATTACATATGGCTTTAGTAAACATTCATTTCCTGAACCTGCAGCAGAACTACCTGTTCGCCGACATCGCCAAGAAGGTGAACGCCTTCAAGGTCATGCACCCCAAGGCCGACGTCATCTCGCTCGGCATTGGCGACGTGACGCAACCGCTGGCTCCTGCTGTTGTCGAGGCGATGCACAAGGCCGCCCATGAGATGGGTACCGTCAAGGGGTTCCGCGGATATGGTCCTGAGCAGGGCTACGACTTCCTGCGCGAGGCCATTCTGAAGAACGACTTCCTGACACGAGGCGTACATCTCAGCACTGACGAGATCTTTATCAATGATGGTGCGAAGTCGGATACGGGCAACTTTCAGGAACTGCTACATTGGGACAACTTCATCGGTGTGACAGACCCAACATATCCCGTATATATTGACTCGAACGTGATGATAGGCCGCTGCGGCATCTACAATGAAGGCCGCTGGACCAACGTACGCTATCTGCCGACAACCGCTGAGAACGGTTTCATTCCTGAATTGCCAAAAGGTCGCCCTGTAGACGTCATCTACCTGTGCTATCCCAACAATCCGACAGGAACAGTCATCAGCAAACCCGAACTGCGTAAGTGGGTGAACTACGCACTGAAGAACGATGCATTGATTCTATATGACGCTGCCTACCAGGCCTACATTCGCGACCCGGAAATCCCCCATAGCATTTACGAGATTCGTGGTGCCCGCAAGTGTGCCGTCGAGTTCCACTCGTTCTCGAAGACCGCCGGATTCACAGGCGTGCGCTGTGGTTACACCGTTGTTCCTAAGGAAGTGACGGTCTCGACATTCGAGGGCGAGCGCATTCCGCTGAATCAGTTGTGGCTGCGCCGTCAGTGTACGAAGTTCAACGGCACTAGCTACATCTCACAACGAGCCGCTGAAGCTATCTACACACCAGAGGGTAAGGAACAAATCAAGGCCACCATCGATTACTATATGAACAACGCCCAAAGGATGCTGAAGCGTTTACGCGCACTAGGCTACGAGTGTTATGGTGGTGAGAACGCACCCTATATTTGGATGCGTACACCCGACGGCATGGGTAGCTGGCCTTTCTTCGAGGCCTTGCTATACGGTGCCAACGTCGTCTGCACACCAGGTGTCGGCTTCGGTCCCAGTGGTGAAGGTTACGTGCGCTTCACAGCTTTCAACAGTCATGAGAAGACCGATGAAGCACTCGACCGTATAGAAAAATGGAGTAAAGGCTGACAAAAGCAATCCGTTATCTGATTCATATTCCGCGAAGCCGTAATAGGTTTCGCGGATTTTTTGTAAGCCATAAAAACTATTGTGCTCGGACACACTTATACGAAATCTGACACTTTGCAATAAAATGACATGGTTTAAAGACAAAGCGTAAGCAAAATGAAAGTCAACTATATGAGATACTTTACAATATGTCGTTTAGTTATTGTTTTAACAATCAAAATGAAAGAAATATAGTAGATTATTAATCAAAATGCCGTAACTTTGCATCGTAAAACTAACAAAGTGTTAGCCCGAATAAAACGGGTAGTATTAATTAATAAGGTAAAAAGGTATGAAAAAGATTGAAGCAATTATCCGCAAGACGAAGTTCGAGGATGTAAAGGAAGCTTTACTTTCGTCGGACATCGACTGGTTTGAGTACCACAACGTGCATGGCATCGGCCAGAGCCGGCAGGAGAGGATATACCGCGGCGTGCAGTACTCGACGGACGTGATAGAACGTGTGGCCCTAACCATCGTTTGTCGCGATCCGCTGGTGGATCCAACAGTGAAGGTAATACTGAAAACAGCCCATACAGGTGAGGTCGGTGACGGCCGTATCTTCGTGAGCGATGTGATTGACACCTGGAGCATCCGCACGGGTGAGAACGGTGACACTGTTCTTAAGGATAAGAAATAAACAGTGAATAGTGAATAATTAGGATAACAAACACAAAAACTTATATAATATGAACGAAATTGGATTATCACTCGATACCGTATGGATGCTATTGGCAGCCATGTTGGTTTTCTGGATGCAGCCCGGTTTTGCGCTGTGTGAGGCAGGTTTTACACGTGGTAAGAACACGGCAAACATCCTGATGAAGAACTTCGTCGACTTTATGTTCGGCTCGTTACTGTTCTTCTTCCTTGGCTTCGGCTTTATGTTCGGAGGCGACGTGCTCGGCGGTTTTATCGGTATGCCTAACTGGGGCGACCTGAGTTTCTATGAGAGCGACCTGCCCGTAGAGGGATTCTTGATTTTCGAGACGGTGTTCTGTGCTACCAGTGCCACTATCGTCAGCGGTGCGATGGCTGAGCGCACAAAGTTCTCAATGTATCTGGTTTACAGCGCAGTTATTTCGCTGATTATCTACCCTGTTGAAGGCCACTGGACTTGGGGTGGCGGTTGGTTGTGTAACGATGCTGCCGATGGCTTTATGATAAGTACCTTTGGTGATGTGTTCCACGACTTCGCAGGTTCTGCTATCGTGCATAGCGTAGGTGGTGTACTGGCTCTGATTGGCGCGTTAGCACTCGGTCCCCGTATCGGTAAGTACGCCAAGGACGGTAAGAGCCGTGCCATTCCTGGTCACAACCTGACGATGGCCGCTCTGGGTGTATTCATCCTTTGGCTGGGTTGGTTCGGATTCAACCCCGGTTCACAGCTCGCAGCCTCTGGTGAAGTAAACCGCATTGCCATCTCGCATGTATTCCTGACCACCAACCTCGCAGCAGCTGCAGGTGGTGTAGCCACGATGTTCCTCACTTACATCAAGTACGGTAAACCATCGCTTTCACTGACTTTGAACGGTGTGCTGGCAGGTCTTGTGGGTATCACTGCCGGTTGCGACCTTGTGTCACCCGTGGGAGCTATCATTATTGGACTTGTGTGTGGCATCGTATTGGTTTTCGCTATTGAGTTCATCGACCATAAACTTCATATTGACGATCCTGTAGGTGCTAGCTCAGTACATGGTGTATGCGGTATTCTGGGTACCTTGATGACGGGTCTGCTGTCAACCACAAATGGTGCATTCTACGGTGGTGGCTGGGGATTCTTCGGTGCTGAATGTTTCGGCGTGCTGGTCATCGACCTCTGGGCTGCAGCCTGCGGATTCGTCCTGTTCTTTGGCATCAAGAAGCTACATGGTCTGCGTGTCGACAAGCGAATCGAAGAAGAAGGCCTCGACATCTATGAACACGGCGAGGCATGTTACAACTAATTAGACTATTCGTCATATAATAAAGAAATTGAAGAAATTAATGAAGTTAAAGGAAATTGTTATGAAGAAGATTGTTTTATTCGCAATGGGTATAGTCATGAGCATGACTGCCTTTGCACAAGACGATGGTGAGTACCGTTCGTCTGAGATTGAGACAACGATTAGTGGAAATATCGTAAGTCAGTATATCTGGCGTGGTCAGGATTTGGGTAATGCTGCCATTCAGCCGACACTCGGCGTAGCCTACAAAGGTCTATCACTCTCGGCTTGGGGTAATTACGGCATCACCGATGCTGCCGACACGAAGGAGCTGGATCTAACACTGTCCTATACGATTGGCGGATTCAATATCGGCATTACCGACTATTGGACCGACAATGCAGGCGGCGATCCCGATGGTCGTTACTTTAAATATGATGCCCATGGCACCAACCATGTATTCGAGGCCAACATCGGCTACGATTTCGGTTTTGCTTCGCTACAGTGGTTCACAAACTTCGCAGGGAAAGACGGTATCAACAAGAACGGCAAACGAGCCTATAGCAGTTATTTCGAAGCTGCAGTACCTTTTAAACTAGCATCTGTCGACTGGACGGCCACAGCTGGCGCTGTTCCCTATGCCACAGACTCCTACAATGGATGGACAAGTGGTTTTGCCGTTACCAACCTCTCGCTGAAGGCTACGAAGGACATCAAGGTAACTGATACGTTCTCTGTCCCTCTCTTCGGAGAATTGGTTGCCAACCCTTGCACACAGAAAGCTTATCTGGTTCTGGGTATAACGCTGCATCCATAAAAATAACAGGATCAGATTATTGTTCCCCTCTTCCAATCTATTATGGGAGAGGGGCTTTTTCTTAATCATACATTTGGTTTTTCGCTCGCTTATTCGTACCTTTGATTTTATCGAAAGTACTCTCGCTCGGAAAAACTCAAATACATTTGGTTTTTCGCTCGCTTATTCGTACCTTTGCAGTTCAAACGATGACAAAATGGAACAAAACAACGAGCTGCGCACGGCATGGGACTTCGTCGAAAGTACGGGACGCAGCATATTTTTGACGGGCAAGGCGGGAACGGGCAAGACGACGTTTCTGAAAACCATCATGGAACACTCGCGCAAGCGACCCATCGTGGTAGCTCCGACGGGTGTGGCGGCCATCAATGCAGGTGGCGTCACCATTCACTCGTTCTTTCAACTGCCGTTCTCGCCCTACGTGCCTGGTGCGAAGGTCGAAAGCAAATTTGACTTCGGCAAGGAGAAGCGGAAAATCATCGCCTCGTCTGACCTGCTCATCATCGACGAGATATCGATGGTGCGTGCCGACCTGCTCGACGCCATCGATGCCGTGCTGCGTCGCTTTCGTGAACACGGACAGCCCTTTGGCGGCATGCAACTGCTGATGATTGGCGACCTGGCACAACTGACGCCCGTCGTCACGCCCGAGGACGAGCGTATGCTGAAACCCTACTACGACACACCGTACTTCTTTGGCTCGAAGGCGCTGCAGCAGATAGACTACGTGACTATCCAACTCTCTCACGTCTATCGCCAGCAGGACGAGTCGTTCATCGCGCTGCTGAATGAGATTCGCGAGGGCCATCCGTCGACAGAGGCTTTGTCGAAGCTGAACAGCCGCTGCCAGCCCACATTCATTCCTCGTCCTGAGGAGCCATACATCCGCCTGACCACCCACAACAACCTCGCCAATTTCTATAACGAGTCGGAACTGCAGAAGCTCCCTGGCCGTTCGTATCAGTATCATGCAGAGGTCAAGGGCACGTTTCCTGAATACTCCTATCCCACGGCTGAGACACTAGTGCTGAAAGAGGGTGCACAGGTGATGTTCGTGAAGAACGATCCGTCTGGTGAACACAATTATTATAATGGGCGCATCGGGCGTGTGATGGAAGCCAGCGACAATCGTCTCACCGTCTATTGTGAGGGCGACGCGGAAGCCATCGAGGTGGAGCCGCTGGAATGGGAGAACATGCGCTATACGCTGAACGAGCAGACGCGCGAGATAGAGAGCGAGGTGCAGGGCACCTTTAAACAACTGCCCCTGCGACTGGCTTGGGCTATCACCATTCATAAGAGTCAGGGCCTGACCTTCGACCGCGCCATCATCGACGCCAACCAGTCGTTCGCGCCTGGTCAGGTGTATGTTGCCTTGAGCCGCTGCCGCACGCTTGAAGGACTGGTGCTTGCCTCGCCCTTGGAGCCTCGTGCCGTCATCAACGACGAGCGCGTCGACTCGTACATCTCTCAGCAGGAATACCAAGCCGAACGCAGCATCCAGCAATTGCCTACGCTGAAGCAGGAGTACGAGCGCTACCTGTTGATGCAACTTTTCGATTTCCGTGCCATCCTGTCTTTGGAAGAGTCGATGGTACGCATCTTCGCTGAGTTCTTCTACCATAGTCACGCCTCGCTCAAGCAGTTGCACGACCAGACGCTTTTTGACCTTCGTCAGCGTGTTCTTGAAGTCGCCGTCAAGTGGCAACAGAAAATTCAGATCATGCCTATAGCGTCTCTTCGCGACACCGATTTCCTCGACCGCGTAAAGCGCAGTGCCGAATACTTTGCCGACCAGTTGCGCGACATTCTCACCAAACCCATAGAGCTCTCTGCCAAGGTTGAGACCAACAACAAACAAGCCTCGCGCCGCCTCAACAACGCCCTACCCGACCTCTGGGCAGCATGGCTCGCCCGTCGCTATCTGCTCGTCAAGATGGCCGAGAAGGGCTACACCGTCGACAACTACCTGCACGAAAAGCAGATGTCCATGCTCGATGCCCTTGGTGAGGATGACGTGAAGCCCAAACGCAAGCGCAAACCTAGAAACAAGAAGAAATGATTCCGCTCACATGACCGTCGAGAAATACCGCCAACAGGATGCCGTCCAACAGATGCCATGGCTGAAATGGTTCATCGACTACGCCCCCTCAGCGACATCGTCCATTGGATTAACAGTTTGAAATGATTATGAAGAAAGCAATGATATGCATGCTGCTCCTGATGCCGTTGACGGTGTGGGCAGCGGAGAGTGATTTGAAGCCACGACTCGTGGTATGTACGGATATCGCGCCTGCGGACGTGGAGCCTGATGATATGGAGTCGATGGTGAGACTAATGGCGTATGCCGATTGTTTTGAGATAGAAGCGCTCATCACGAGCGTTGGTTGGAATTGCGACCCATATCCGTTGGAGTGGCAGCAGTATCTGTTCCGCGTGATTACTGCCTATGCCAAAGACGTGCCTAACCTCATGCGACGCTCCGGACAGAAAAAACACCTCTCGCTCAAGAAGGAGAACGGCAGCCAGGAATTAGGCTATTGGCCGAGTGCGGAGTACATCACAAGTCGTGCCGTCATGGGTAGCATGTATGGCGGCATACGATCCATTGGCGAGCGCAATGACTCGCCGGGTAGTGAGCTGTTGATTCGTCTGGCTGATGAGGATGACCCACGCCCGATATACGTTGCGGCATGGGGCGGAGCCAACACGCTGGCACAGGCCATCTGGCGAGTGAAACAGACGCGGAGTGACGACGAAGTCCGAAACTTCGTCCGCAAATTCCGCCTCTTCACCATCACCGACCAAGATATGAAATATGATATGCGCATGAACCGCGCCTACAGTTCACACATGTGGCTGCGTAAGGACTTTCAGAACGACCTGCAGTTCATCTGGGACGAGGGCGCCTGGCAAGAGCAATGTGAATTGGGCAAGCAACACTGGGCTCAGCATCAGCAGTACATCCAGGGGCATGGCGCACTGGGCCGTGAATACCCTAATTACAAATGGGGCGTCGAGGGCGACACGCCGAGTTTCCTCTACGTGATGCCCAACGGACTGAACGACCCCGAGGACCCGCATCAGTGCGGTTGGGCGGGCTATCACGAGCGCGGCCTCTGTGCCGACTCGCTCACCACGGCCTGGACCTCTTGGCAGGAACCCCTGCGCAACATCAGCGTCGGCTACAAACGTCGCTTCTATCCTGACGAGCTCAACGACTTCTGCGACCGTATGCAGTGGGCCGCCGAGGGCCGCGGCAATCTGAATCCACGTGTCGCTGTCCGTGTGCTTGACGCTTCTCCCGTCAAGAACACCTCCTCCGTCGCCCCGCTCCGCATCACGGCAAAGGCAGACGATACCATTCGTCTCGACGCCTCGAAATCCTTCGACCCTGACGGCGACGGTCTCACGTTCCTTTGGTGGCAGCAGCCGGAGATTGGCACGACGAAGCTGACGATCGACCAGTCGGACCAGTCGATAGTCACCATCCGCATTCCCGCCGACACGAAGGGCGACACCGTCCACCTCATCTGCGAAGTCCACGACGACGGTCCCTTCCGCCTCGTCGCCTACCGCCGTATCATCATCGCTATTAAGCGGTAATTAATGTTTTTTTCGATTTCCTGTGAACGATTTCCGTCTTTCTGTGTATGCATTGATAGAGAGACAGAAATCGTTTAATCAATTAAGAAACAAGAAATGAAAAGAGTATTCGTATGTATAGCGTTGGTAACGCTGAGCATTGGTGCAATAGCACAGACGAAAGCAGTAAAGATTGAAAGCCCTATCGTTTCGGAGAAGGACTTCGTGTGGTACACTGAACAGAAGGAGGCGTGGAAGGCTGAGACACAGAAAAACCCCACGAACGAGACAGCGTGGCTGAATTACTATAATGCGGCCCATTACATGAGTTGGTTCCAGCAGGAGGATTCGACAGCCAAACAGGTGGTACACGAGATGGAACAGATTATCCCCAACAGCTACACGTTTAACTTCTGCGCCTACCGCGAGTCAGTGCAAGGCAAGGGCTATGGCGACCACAAGAAATATGCCGAGGCAGCATTGGCAAAGCTACCCGATGAGATGCAATTCTTCGACTACGACAACTGGGTGTGCTATCTGGCGATGCAGGGCGACGAGGTACGCATGAAGCCGTTGGCCAAGCGATACTTCGATAGCGGCATCTATTCTGAGGCTGTGCTACGCTACAGCTTCAACGAACTGGCAGGCATGGACGAAAACAGCATCTATATTGCCAACGGTGATGCTGCCATCATTCCTAAGTGGCTCATTCAGGAAGGTATGGGCATGCACAAGGACAAAACCATCATCTGTGCATCGTTCCTCGCTGTGAAGGAATATCGCGACTGGCTTTGTAAGAAACTGGGCGTCGTTGACCCCATCCATGAGGAGCCTTACTGGACGGACGAATCCTGCAACGCATTGCTACAAGCCATCATCGATAAGTTTGGTAGCAAGGTCTATTTCTCGACCACCACGCCTTCATCGACGATGGAACCTTGGAAGAACAACCTCTATAACGAGGGACTACTACTGAAATATTCGAAGAAGCCCTACGACAACCTTGCCGCAGCCATCATCGGCTTCGTTCTTGGGCTATGGACGCAGGCAAATAGCCATAGCGACGTTCCGCTGACAGCCCTCGTTGACACCGTCTATATCAAAGTACCATCGCCCCAGCCTCAGCAAGATTCCGTAGTTCAGGTTGTTCCTGCCACATCTACACATGCTGCAAAACCAGATCCAAAGCAGAAGACTGTCCGAACAGCGGCATCAGCTAATCCTACGCAAAAAGAATATGGCCGTCCTGTTGCTGACGACCATATCCGCTACGATCTGCTGGTCAAGAATTGATTCTGATGGTAGATCATAGGACGGTTTCCTGATTAGTAGGCATATACAAGCCCATACTTATCATGTAGTTTACGAAGTGAGCCATCTGACTTCATCTGACGAATGACATTGTTCACCATCTGCAACAGATCCTCCTGCCCTTTCTGCATGAGGACACCAATCTCACCGTGATTGAAAGGCTTGTCCAACAGTGGAGCTGCAAGTCTGGAGTCAGTCTGCACATAATATGGAGCCTCTGTAATCTCTGTTATCATCACGTCGGCCTTGCCCTCGGCAATGAGCGATGGTATTTCCTCGTTCTTTTGATGAACGATGATGGTGGCGTGCGTCAGGTTCTCGTTGGCAAACTTCTCGTTCAGTCCGCCAGGATTCACCATCACACGGACTTCGGACTTGTCGATGTCGGCCAACGACTTGTAGCGGTCTGTATCCGAAGCACGGCAAAGGATGGTCTTGCCGTTAGCCAGATAGCCGTCGCTCATGAGCATGGTCTCACGGCGGGCATCGGTGATGGTGATGCCGCCAATAGCGAGGTCGAACAACTGAGGCTCCGCTAATACATCGGCTGTCAGCGTAGGCCATGAGGTCTTTCTGAACTCTAGTGCTACGCCTAATCGTGAAGCAATCTCCTTTGCCACCTCAATACCAAAGCCCCAATATGTCCCATCGGGTTCGCAGAACGATAACGGACGGTAGTCACCTGTAGTACCAAAGAGGATTGTTCCTCGATCCAGGATCGCCGCTACTCTGCCATAGATTGGAAGGTCTGTAGATGTTGACAGGATGAAAACGGAGGATTGACCGTTCTCCTTTCCGAACTGGATAGCACCTTTCAGGTCGTTCTCTGGGAATAGCTTCGTACTATCGAAGTAATAAAAGCCATCCTCACTATTGTACCAACCGCCTACATAGCCGTCGTGCTGCAAGGCATGGCTTACCACCTTGTGGAGTTGGTCACGCGAATGGCTGTTCTGGGTAGCTGCATAACTGACGGCTATTCCTTCCGTCGGCACCGTCATCGTGCGGATGTCAAGTGTGAATCCGCCTGGATTGGCCTGACAGAAAGCCCAAACCATATCAGCAATAGTTGATATTTTGCGCTGCTCTGTAGCGTTATCCTCATTGGAAGAACATGAGGCGAAGCTGGCCGTTCCGAAAATGGTCAGGACGGCTAATAATAACCAAACCCGGTATTTTTCCAATCGTATCATATCACAAATTATCTTGTTACCTTTATATTACGTTAAAGTGCCTGAGGGCGTTGAGGATGCCGTCGTCGTCAACGGAGGTGGTGACGTAGTCGGCCTGTTGTTTGAGGACGTCGATGGCGTTGCCCATAGCTACGCCTATGCCAGTCTGGAGAATCATTGATGTGTCGTTACCACCGTCGCCGAAGGCCATCGTGCGGCTGGGGTCGAAGCCCTCGTGGCGGGCCATCGCCAGGATGCCCTTGCCCTTGTCGGCGCCGTTGGCGGTGATGTCGGTAAACTCCGGATGCCAGCGGCCCGAGACGCATTGCGGCATACGCGCCATCAGTACAGGCTCGTAGTCGGCAGGGAAGAAGGGCGTCAACTGCAGGATGTCCTGCTGGAGCACGACGTCGAGCGGCGAGGCCTTGTCGAGGTTCTTTACGGCGAGCATCTGGCGGAAGATGCGGTCGACGTCACCCCTGGGGTCAACGACTGCCACGTCCTTACGTCCCACGATGATGAGGCTGTTGCCCCGCTCCTGGCAGTCCTCCACGCAGGTCATCACGTCGTTCTTGGGAATGGGCTGGCACGTGACCATCTCGTCGCCCACATAGCACAACGCGCCGTTGGTGGTGATGTAGCCGTCGATGAGGTGCTCAATAGCGCCCAGATTGTTGATGATGAGCGGCGGACGACCCGTGGCAATATACACCCGCGAACCATTGGCCTTAGCCTGTGTCAGCGCGAGGATAGTCGATGCTGGAATCTCGTGCGTCTGGAAACTCACCAGCGTGCCGTCAATGTCGAAGAATAATGCGTATTTCTGTGTCATATTGATTGCAAAGGTACGAATAAGCGAGCAAAAGGCCAAATATATTTGAGCTTTTCCGAGCGAAAGTATTTTCTCGCAAAGCAAAAAGGTACGAATAATATGGCACTTTCGGGTCGTACTAACGACACCTTCGAGTCGTTCCGATGGCATCTACGACCCGTTCCGATGACACTTTATAGGGGGAAAGTGCCATCGGAACGACCGATAAGTGACGTCAATAAGGGTGATAGATGACGTCGGAACAACCCGAAAGTGACCATAAAAGTATCCAGATGAATTACTATTTACACCCTATTTGAAGGCAGGCGACAAAGTAGCTCTTGTATCCCCTGCCTATTGGATGCCAGAGGAGGCCATTCTGCAAGCGGCAGAAATCATCAGAAGTTGGGGATTGCACCCAGTAATAGGCCCTCACACCACTAGTCTGGAAGTCGATGCCTATTCAGGAACCGCCGACGAACGAGCTGCCGATATGCTATGGGCACTCGAAGACGACAGCATCAAGGCCATTGTCTGTACACGAGGCGGCTACGGTTCTATACATTGCGCCTGCAACTGGATTTCGAACGCGTCAAGGGCATCATCTTCGGGTCGTTCAATTCCAACATCATTCTTCGTCATCTTTGTTTGCAGACGATGCCTGTGAAGATGCGACCCGACTCAATGCCCAGGCGACGGGCAGAGAAGAAGGTCTCAGCATGCTTGACAGTACAGATAGCTGCAACGGAGATGTGAGCCTCTGCTACACCAGCAGCCATGAGTTGCTGCCGATTGCACTCAGGCAAGTCGATGTGCCACTTATCCCTGCGTTCACTAATGGATGACATGTCAAAACCCGCATGGGTAAAGGCGTCGTACACCTCGTCGCCTACCTCGAAACTGTCAAGGCTGATGCCAGGACCAATCTGGGCAACGATATCTGTAGGACAAGAACCATAGACTTCCGTCATCTTGCTGACGGCTTTCTCTACGATACGTTGGACTGTGCCCCGCCACCCGGCATGAATGGCACAGACGGCATGATGTATGGGGTCATAGAGCAGTACAGGAATGCAGTCAGCTGTCGATACACCTATACAGAGCCCCGAGACATTAGTCATCAGCGCATCAACGCCCTCAAGGTTGCTGTCCCGATTCTCATCAACGACAGCAATCTCTGTCTTATGCACTTGATGAGGCATGATGAGTTGGTCATCACGGATATCAAGCAGTTGACACAACAAGGCACGGTTCTGGCGGATGGCCTCGTCAGTGTCGCCACAGTAGCGATTGATGTTGAACTGGCCGTAGCGCCCTGTGCTGAATCCTCCTTGGCGGGTAGTGCTAAATGCTACCACGTCGGGATGTATATCGTAATATAGTAATATCGGTTGCTTCATTTGCCTTTTTTTTCTGTGCAAAGTTACGAATTATTTGTGTGTTAATAGCATCAATCAGAAAAATTTCTTGCTTTTGACTATTTGTAACATAACGGAATGTTTTTATATCAAATTGTTAGCAAACGACGAGAAAGACGCGTGTAAAACATTACAAAATGTTAGGAGTTCCTATATTTAACAATCAAAAAAACAGGTAAAACAATGGAAATTCGTGCAAAAAACAGTAATTTTGCAGTCCGTAAAATACAATTGTTTTTATGGATACATTGCATTGCATTGCAACGCCACACTCTCAAAGAGAGAACGCCACACTCTCAAAGAGAGAACGCCACACTCAGACCATGGGTCGGAGAAAGTATATTTTTGTCACAGGCGGTGTCGTTTCCTCGTTGGGAAAAGGCATTATTTCCGCCTCCATCGGAAAACTCCTGCAGGCTCGCGGCTACAAGGTAACCATCCAGAAATTCGACCCCTACATCAACATCGACCCGGGCACGCTGAATCCTTATGAACACGGTGAGTGCTACGTGACGGAGGATGGTTTCGAAACGGACCTGGACTTGGGACACTACGAGCGATTTACAGGCATACTCACAACACGAAACAACTCTATAACGACAGGGCGCATCTACAAGACGGTCATCGACCGTGAGCGCCACGGCGACTATCTGGGCAAGACGATCCAGGTAGTGCCGCACATCACCGACGAGATTAAGCGCCGCATGCTGCGCGAAGAGGAAAAGGACGAGCAGTTGGACTTCGTCATCACCGAGGTGGGTGGTACGATTGGCGACATCGAGAGCGCACCGTTTATGGAGGCCATCCGACAGTTGCGCTGGCAGCTGGGGCGCGATGCGGTGTGTGTGCATCTGACGTATGTCCCCTATCTGAAGGCGGCTGAGGAGCTGAAGACGAAACCTACGCAGCACAGCGTGAAGGAACTGCAGGGCATGGGTATTCAGCCGGACATCCTTGTCCTCAGAACCGAACGCCACCTCAGCGACGCTATACGCCTGAAGGTGGCGTCGTTCTGTAATGTCGACCTGGAATGCGTCGTGCAGAGCGAGGATATGCCCAGCATCTACGAGGTGCCTGTCAGCATGCAGCGGCAGGGACTCGACGCCGCCATCATGCGCAAAATCGGTATCCCCGTCGGTGAGACGCCTGCCATGAAACCATGGCACGACTTCCTCGCCAAGCAGCGCAACGCCAAGCGCGAGGTGCATATCGGTCTGGTGGGGAAGTACGACCTGCAGGATGCCTACAAGAGCATCCGCGAGAGTCTGAATCTGGCGGGCATCTACAACGATGTGAAGGCAAAGCTGCATTTCGTGAATAGCGAGGGGTTGACGACAGACAACGTCGCCACACAGTTGGAGGGTATGGCAGGTATCGTCATCTGTCCGGGCTTCGGACAGCGCGGCATCGAGGGAAAGATCGTTGCGGCCGAGTACTGCCGTACGCAGGACATTCCCACCTTCGGCATCTGTCTGGGTATGCAGATGATGGTCATCGAGTTTGCTCGCAACGTGCTGGGCTACAAGGATGCCAATAGTGCCGAGATGAATCCTGACACGCCCCATAACGTCATCGACATGATGGAGGAGCAGAAAAACATTACGCAGATGGGCGGTACTATGCGATTGGGTGCCTATGATTGTGAGCTGCGAGAAGGCAGTCGTGTTGCGGAGGCCTACGGAAAAGCTACGACCATCCGTGAGAGACACCGCCATCGTTATGAGTTCAACAATAAATACAAGGAAGAATACGAGCAGGCTGGCATGAAGTGTGTAGGCATCAATCCCGCTGCCGACCTTGTTGAGACTGTCGAGATTCCAGAGAAGCGCTGGTACATCGGTGCACAGTTCCACCCGGAGTACTCTTCGACGGTGCTGCATCCACATCCGCTGTTTATGTCGTTCGTAAAAGCTTGTAATTCGTCTAATTCGTGAAATTCTCTGCAAGCAGAGTGTGGCGTTGCAATCGTGGTCGAAATATGGAACAACTGAAGCATGAGTGTGGTGTGGCGATGATTCGCCTGTTGAAGCCCCTGGACTACTACGAAAAGAAGTACGGTACGTGGGCCTATGGTTTCAACAAGCTGTACCTGATGATGGAGAAGCAGCACAACCGCGGACAAGAGGGTGCCGGTATCGCCTCTGTCAGTCTGAAGAACGAGCCCGGCACGGAGTATATGTTCCGTGAGAAGGCTGAGGGCAAGGACGCCATCACCGAGATATTCAGTCGTGTGACGGAAGAGATGAAGGGCGAGCTGCTGATGGGTCATCTGCGCTATTCAACCACAGGCAAGAGCGGTCTGACGTTTGTACACCCTTTCCTGCGCCGTAACAACTGGCGCGCCAAGAACCTCTGTCTCTGCGGCAACTTTAACATGACGAACATCGACGAGGTATTCCGTTTCTTGACGGAGCAGGGCCAGTCGCCGCGTATCTATGGCGACTCATACATCACGCTGGAACTGATGGGCCACCGTCTGGACCGCGAGGTGGAACGCCTGTTTCAGGAGGCCAAGGAACAGGGATTGCAAGGTACCGATATCACCGACTACATCGATAATCACGTGGAGATGGCCAACGTACTGAAGAAGACAATGTGCCACTACGACGGTGGCTACGTGATGTGCGGCCTGACGGGTTCGGGCGAGATGTTCAGCGTGCGCGACCCGTGGGGCATCCGTCCTGCGTTCTGGTATCAGGACGACGAGATCATCGCACTGGCCAGCGAGCGCCCTGTGCTGCAGACCACCTTTGACCTGCAGGCTGAGGACGTTCGTGAGTTGAATCCCGGTCAGGCACTTATCGTCCGCAAAAACGGCGAGAGCCATTTGGAACAGATTATGCCAGCCCAAGAGCTTAGCGCCTGTAGTTTCGAGCGCATCTATTTCAGTCGCGGTTCCGATCGTGACATCTATCAGGAACGCAAACGACTGGGCGAGCAACTGACGCCTGCTATCCTGAAAGCCATCGATGGCGACGTCGCCAATACGGTATTCTCGTATATCCCCAATACCGCTGAGGTCGCCTACTACGGCATGACCGACGGCTTCCGTAAACTTCATGGCGAAGTGCGCACAGAAAAAGTCGTCTGGAAGGACATCAAGATGCGCACGTTCATTGCTGACAACTCTGAGCGCAACGACCTCGCTGCCCACGTCTATGACATCAGCTACGGCTCGCTCAGACCCTACGAGGACAACCTCGTTATCATCGATGATAGCATTGTTCGCGGTACGACACTGCGCGAAAGCATCTTCAAGATTCTCGACCGTCTGCACCCCAAGAAGATTGTGATGGTCAGCTCGTCGCCGCAGATACGCTATCCCGACTACTACGGCATCGATATGGCCCGTCTGGAGGAGTTCTGTGCCTTCCGCGCCACGATGGCACTCATCGAGGAGCGCGGCCTTTGGCAGTTGGTGAACGACACCTACTTGGCCTGCAAACGTGAACTGGAAAAACCAAAGGAACAGATGCAGAACTGTGTACGTGCCGTCTATGAGCCTTTCACCGTCGATGAGATTAACCAGAAAATCGTCGAGATGCTGTGCCCTGCCGACATGCAGGCCCCCATCGAACTGGTATTCCAGAGCATCGAGGGACTGCACGAGGCATGCCCCAATCATCCGGGCGACTGGTACTTTACGGGGCATTACCCCACGCCAGGCGGCAATAAATTGGTGAATCAGGCGTTTATTAATTATGTTGAGCAGAAATTAAAGAGAGAACAATAAGATATATGAGACAAGCAAGGTTAATACTCGAAGATGGTACGACGTTCTGTGGTTGGTCGTTTGGATTCGACGGAAACACCAGTGGCGAGGTGGTATTCAACACCGCCATGTCGGGCTATCCAGAGAGTCTGACAGACCCCAGCTATGCGGGTCAAATACTGGTGACGACATTCCCGCTGATAGGCAACTACGGTGTACCTGATACCGGCAACGGTGCCGACGGTCTGCCGCTGTTTATGGAGAGCGACCGCATCCACGCCAAAGCGCTCGTGGTGGCTGACTATAGTGAGACATATTCGCACTGGAATGCCAAGGAGTCGTTGGCCAGTTGGCTGAAGCGTGAGAAGGTGCCTGGCATTACAGGCATTGACACCCGCCGATTGACAAAGGTGTTGCGTGAGCACGGCGTGATGATGGGTAAAATTATCCTAGAAGGTCTAGATAGACTAGATCATCTAGATAGTCTAGACTACGGCTCTGTGAACTGGGTGGAGCAGGTCAGCTGCAAGGAGGTCATCACCTACAACGAAGGTGCCAACAAGCGCGTGGTCCTCGTCGATTGCGGCGTGAAAGCGAACATCATCCGCTGTCTCATTCGTCGCGGTATTGAGGTGGAGCGTGTGCCTTGGGATTATGACTTCAACCAGTTGGAGTTCGACGGACTCTTCTTGGCGAATGGCCCTGGCGACCCTGAGCGTTGCGAGAAGACGGTGGCTCACATCCGTACGTTCCTGAATAACCCAGAGGTGAAGCCTTGCATGGGCATCTGTCTCGGCAACCAGCTGCTGGCACGTGCCGCAGGTGCGAACACCTACAAACTGAAGTACGGTCACCGTTCACACAACCAACCTGTTCAGCAGGTGGGCACTACACGTTGCTTCATCACTTCGCAGAACCACGGCTATGCCGTTGACGACAAGACATTGCCTGCCGAATGGGAACCGCTCTTCGTGAATATGAACGACGGTTCTAACGAGGGCATCCGCCACAAGAAGAACCCCTGGATGTCGGCCCAGTTCCACCCCGAGGCTTGCTCAGGCCCCGTGGACACAGAGTTTTTGTTTGATGAATTCGTAAAGATGTTAGGATGATGGAGAAGAAAGATATAAAGAAGGTACTATTGTTGGGCTCCGGTGCCCTGAAGATTGGTCAGGCCGGTGAGTTCGACTATAGCGGTGCACAGGCATTGAAGGCGCTGAAGGAAGAGGGTATCCACTCGGTGCTGATTAACCCCAATATTGCGACGGTGCAGACCTCGAAGGATGTGGCTGACACCGTGTATTTCCAACCTGTGACGCCCGAGTTTGTAGAGCGCATCATTGAAAAAGAACGTCCTGACGGCATCCTGCTGTCGTTCGGTGGTCAGACGGCCCTGAACTGCGGTGTGGAACTTTACGAAAAGGGTATCCTGGAAAAATATGGTGTCAAGGTGCTGGGTACTCCCGTTCAGGCCATTATCGACACCGAAGACCGTGACCTCTTCGTGAAGAAGCTCGACGAGATAGATGTAAAAACTATCAAGAGTGAAGCCTGCTCAACTGTTGAGGAAGTACAGAAGGCTGCCCATGAACTTGGCTTCCCCGTCATTCTTCGAGCCGCCTACGCCCTCGGTGGTTTGGGCTCTGGCTTCTGTGACAACGAGGAACAACTCCTAGCGCAGGCTGAGGAGGCCTTCTCGTTCTCGCCCCAGGTATTGGTGGAGAAATCGCTCAAAGGTTGGAAGGAGATAGAGTACGAGGTGGTGCGCGACCAATACGACAACTGCATCACCGTTTGTAACATGGAGAACTTCGACCCCCTCGGCATCCATACGGGAGAATCGATCGTCGTTGCTCCCTCGCAGACGCTTACCAACTCAGAGTATCACAAGCTGCGTGCCCTTGCCATCAAGATTATCCGCCATATCGGCATCGTCGGCGAGTGTAACGTGCAGTACGCTCTCGACCCCAACAGCGAGGACTATCGTGTCATCGAGGTCAACGCCCGTCTGTCGCGTTCGTCGGCACTCGCCAGTAAGGCCACCGGCTATCCCTTGGCTTTCGTTGCTGCCAAACTGGGTCTCGGCTACGGTCTCTTCGACCTGAAGAACTCAGTGACGAAGACCACCAGCGCCTTCTTCGAGCCCGCCCTCGACTACGTGGTCGTTAAGATTCCGCGTTGGGATCTCACCAAGTTCCATGGTGTGAAACGCCAGCTGGGCTCATCGATGAAGTCGGTGGGTGAGGTGATGGCCATCGGTCGTACCTTCGAGGAAGCCCTACAGAAGGGTCTCCGCATGATAGGACAGGGCATGCACGGCTTTGTGGAGAATCATGAGATCAAGATTGCCGACATTGCCACCTCTCTGCACGAGCCTACCGACATGCGTGTCTTCGTGGTATCGAAGGCCCTACAAATGGGCTATAGCGTTGAGCAGATTCATCAGCTGACCAAGATTGACCGCTGGTTCCTTGAGAAGCTGAAGCATATCGTCAATATCGACGAGCAGTTGCATGAGTACACCCACCTGTCGGAGGTTTCAGAATTCATGGAACCTAGCGAGTTCAAGGAGTACCTACAGTCGCCCGAGGTTGCCCTGCTGCTGCGTGCCGCCAAGGTCTACGGCTTCAGCGATTTCCAGATTGCCCGTGCCGTCGGTTTGGAGCACCGCATGAAGATGGAGCAGGCCGGTCTCACCATTCGCAAATGGCGCAAGATGCTCGGTCTCGTGCCCACCGTCAACCAGATTGACACCCTCGCTGCCGAGTATCCTGCACAGACCAACTACCTCTATCTGTCGTACCTATAATGACGATTTGTAACAATATGACGCAAAATTAAGCCAAAAGTTAAGCAAAGTGACAATATTTGCCGCCAATTACTTTACATAATGTTATATTGACTGGCGTTTAACAAACAAAAAGGAAGGAAGTTGATGGCTTCCTTTCTTTTTTGTTATACCTTTGCATCTTGAAACGAACAAAAGGTAAAAAAAGGTATGAAGATTAAGAAAAGATGGATAATCCTGATGACGGCGATGACGCTGATAGCCGTGGCAGGATTGGCGGTAGGAGAACCGTCGTTCGAGTGTGACTGGTCGGTGATATCGGCTGCCGATGTGGCTTGGCTGATTACCGCCACTATTTTTGTGCTGATGATGACACCCGGACTGTCGTTCTTCTATGGCGGCATGGTGGGTGCGAAGAATGTCATCTCAACGATGCTGCAGTCGTTCATCGCCATGGGACTGATTTCGGTGCTGTGGGTGGTGGTCGGCTTCTCGCTGTGCTTTGGCGACGATATCGGTGGTGTGATCGGCAATCCGTTGACATTCCTGATGTTCCAGAACGTAGGTGCCGAGGTCTATACCACGCCGGCAGGTAATATATTAGGTGGTGCAACCATTCCTCTGGCATTGTTTGCCCTGTTCCAGATGAAGTTCGCCATCATCACCCCGTCGCTGATTACGGGTTCGTTTGCTGAGCGCGTCAGGTTCTCGGCGTATATGTTCTTCATGATGTTCTTCTTCTTCATCATCTACTGTCCGCTGGCCCACATGACGTGGCACCCCGAGGGACTGTTCATGAAGTGGGGCGTCATCGACTTCGCCGGTGGTATCGTGGTACATGCATCGAGCGGTGTGGCTGCCTTGGCAGGTGCCATCTATCTGGGACGACGCAAGGCTGAGACGCGCAAGAGTGAACCGGCCAACATTCCCTTTGTACTGCTAGGTGCCGCCATGCTGTGGCTGGGTTGGTTTGGTTTCAATGCCGGCTCGTCGCTGCATGCTGACGGTCAGGCCATCAAGGCGTTCCTGAACACCAACACCGCCTCGGCAACGGCCATGATGACATGGATATTCTTTGACTGTCTGCGCGGCCGCAAACCGTCGGCCATGGGTGCCGCCGTGGGTTGTGTAGTTGGTCTGGTGGCCATCACGCCTTCGGCTGGTTACGTCACCGTGGGACAAAGTATTTTCATTGCTTTCGTCATCACACTGATTTGTAACATCGCTGTCTACTGGCGTTCACACTCCAATATCGACGATGCCCTCGACGTGTTCCCCACTCACGGCACGGGTGGTATCTTCGGCACGGTGCTGACGGGTATCTTTATTCAGGAGGGCCTCATCGCCGGCACATGGGACGGCTTTGTCATCTTCCTCTACCATCTGCTGGCCATCGTCATCGTCTTCGTCTATACTTTCGCCATGAGTTGGCTGGGCTATAAACTTATCGACAGTCTGATTCCCATGCGCGTGTCAGAGTATAGTGAAAAGGTGGGCCTCGACTTCTCGCAGCATGATGAGCACTACGGACTGGCGCACATCGGTGAGCGTGAGCTGGCGGAGTATGAGGAACATATCAGAGAAAAGGTAAAAAAGTAAAAAGCTAAAAAAGGTAAGAATATGTGTGGAATAGTAGCTATATTGAACGTTAAGGAGCAGACGCATGCACTGAGAGATAAAGCGTTGAAGATGAGTCAGAAGATCCGCCATCGCGGACCAGACTGGAGTGGAATATACTGTGGCGGAAGTGCCGTGCTGGCCCACGAGCGACTGAGTATTGTCGATCCTGAATCAGGTGGACAACCCTTGTTCTCGCCCGACCGTAAGCAGGTGCTGGCCGTCAATGGCGAGATTTATAACCATCAGGAGATTCGCCGTCGCTATGCCGGACAGTACGAGTTCCAGACGGGTTCTGACTGTGAGGTCATACTCGCCTTGTATCGCGAAAAGGGTATTGACTTCCTCGAGGACCTGAGTGGTATCTTTGCCTTTGTGCTCTACGATGAAGAGAAGGACGAGTTCCTGATTGCCCGTGACCCCATCGGTGTGATACCTCTTTATATCGGCTATGACAGCGATGGCACGGTGTATGTTGCCTCTGAGTTGAAGGCCCTTGAAGGACAGTGTGAACGCTACGAGCCGTTCCTGCCTGGCCATTATTACTGGAGTGTCAATCCAGGTCAGAAATGGTACTATCGTCGCGACTGGATGCACTACGATGCCGTGAAGGACAATCCTGCTAGTGTTGAAGCTATCCACGATGCACTGGAGGATGCTGTGAAGCGTCAATTGATGTCTGACGTACCTTACGGCGTGTTGTTGTCTGGTGGCTTGGATTCTTCTGTCATCTCCGCCATCGCCGAGAAGTTCAGCGAGCACCGCATCGAAGACGACTCGAAGACGCGCGCCTACTGGCCCCGTCTGCACTCGTTTGCTGTGGGCCTGAAAGGTGCCCCCGATCTGGCCAAGGCCAAACTCGTGGCCGACCATATCGGTACCGTCCATCACGAAATCAACTACTACTTCATCGAGACCTACGATGTCACCACCGTCCGTGCCTCTACGCCGATGTACCTGTTGGCGCGTGTCATCAAGTCGATGGGTATCAAGATGGTGCTCAGCGGTGAAGGTGCCGACGAAATCTTCGGTGGCTACCTCTATTTCCATAAGGCGCCAACAGCCAAGGACTTCCACGACGAAACTGTACGCAAACTCGGTAAACTCTATATGTACGACTGTCTCCGTGCCAACAAGAGTCTGAGTGCCTGGGGTGTCGAGGGTCGCGTGCCTTTCCTCGACAAGGAGTTTCTTGATGTCGCCATGCGCACGAACCCAGAGGCCAAGATGTGTCCTGGTTCCACGATGGAGAAGAAGATTGTCCGTGAGGCCTTTGCCGATATGCTTCCTAAGGAAGTCGCCTGGCGCCAGAAGGAGCAGTTTAGTGATGGCGTGGGCTACAGCTGGATTGACACCCTCAAGCAAATCACCTCTGAGGCCGTCACCGACGAGCAGATGGCACATGCCGCCGAGCGCTTCCCCATCAACCCGCCAAAGAACAAGGAGGAGTACTATTATCGCTCCATCTTTGCCGAACACTTCCCTTCCGACTCTGCCGCCAAGAGTGTACCCAGCGAGGCCAGCGTAGCCTGCAGTACCGCCATCGCCTTGGAATGGGATGCCGCCTTCAAGGGCATGAATGATCCTTCTGGCCGTGCCGTCAAAGGCGTGCATGAACAGGCCTATTGACACAGAAGAAGTGTTGCTATAGACATGACAAAATGCGGTAGCATTCGTCTTTATGTAAAATAAATCATAAAGACATATGAAAGCTATCACATTATTGCAGCCACAGAAAATCGTGTTTGGCACGGGCTGCATCGAAACATTAGTAGAAGACTATAAAAAAATGGGGCTGCAGCGCCTATTTGTGCTGACGGCCCCTCCTATTCGTCCCCTCATCGAGGAACCGCTGGCAAAGCTCAAAGCTGCTGGTATTAGCATTGAGGTATTTCAAGATATTGTAGCTGAGCCGACGGTCAACGACTTCAAGAAGATTCTCGAGGTAGCACGCAGCTTTAAGGCCGACAGCGTGGTAGGCATCGGAGGCGGTTCGGTGCTTGACTTAACCAAACTCGTGGCAGCATTCATCAACAGTGACCAACAGGTGGAAGACTGCTTCGGCACGGGTTTCATCAAACAGAAGGGACTGTGGTTTGCTTGTCTGCCCACGACGGCAGGAACGGGCTCGGAGGTATCGCCCAACGCCATCCTATTGGACGAGCGCGACCACCTAAAGAAGGGTATTGTGTCGCCCTTCCTCATTGCCGATGCGGCCTATGTGGATCCCAAGTTGACATGGACGGTACCAGCAAAGGTAACTGCCGACACAGGCATGGACGCCCTGACGCATTGTATCGAAGCGTATACCAATAAGTTTGCGCACCCCTCAGTGGACATCTATGCCCTGCAGGGTATCCGCTTGATTGCCGCCAACTTAGAGCGTGCCGTCAAGGATGGCAAGGACGTTGAAGCCCGCGAGGCACTGGCCTTTGGTTCACTATATGGCGGACTGTGCTTGGGTCCCGTGAATACGGCAGCTGTCCATGCACTCTCCTACCCTCTTGGTGGTGAGTTTCACATTCCTCATGGTCTGTCGAACGCCATCCTATTGCCCAGCGTGATGAAGTTCAACATGCCTGCAGCAGTGGAAAGATACGCAGAGGTCGCCATTGCCTGCGGGGAAACCGCTGGCCGCACACCAGAAGAGACCGCCCAAAAGGGTGTGGACTTTATCTACCGCTTAGCGGCAGCTGTGGGTATCCCCGACAAACTGACGGCACTGAATATTCCACAGACTGCTGTCGACGGTATGGCCAAAGCCGCCATGCAGGTACAGCGCCTGCTGAAGAACAATCCAAGAGAAGTCACCGAGCAAGATGCCCGCGACATTTACAATAGTTTATACTAGTCAGACTAGTTATACTAGTTAAAACTAGAAACCCCCAAAAACAGATAAATATGAAACCGATATTAGCCATCACCATGGGCGACCCCGCAGGCATTGGTCCTGAGATTACCGTTCGCGCCCTGAACAGACAAGAGACTTACGAGAAGTGCCGTCCCATCGTCACGGGCGACGCTACCATCATGCGCCAGGCAGTTCAGCTGCTTGGCTTTAACCTACAGGTCAATGCCATCCAAAATGTCAAGGATGCGCGCTTTGAATTTGGCACCATCGACGTGCTCGACCTGCAATGCGTCGATCTCAAAACCTTTGAGTTCGGCAAGGTACAGGCACAATGCGGTAATGCCGCCTTCCAGTATATCAAAAAGGCCATCGAACTGGCCATGGCCAACGAGGTGGACGGAACCGTAACGGCACCATTGAACAAGGAGGCACTGAATCTGGCTGGCCATCACTATGACGGACATACAGAGATATACGCTACGTTTACTGGTACGAAAAAGTATGCCATGATGCTGGCAGACGAGAACATCCGCGTGATTCACGTATCGACGCATGTGCCACTGAGGAAGGCTTGCGACCTAGTGAAGAAGGCACGTATTATAGAATGTGTAGAACTCATTGACGATGCCTGTAAACAGTTCGGTATTGAGAAGCCCCATATCGGTGTGGCAGGCCTCAACCCCCACTCCAGCGAGAACGGTATGTTCGGCTATGAAGAAGCACAGGAAATCATTCCTGCTATCGAGGAACTGAACGCCCGCGGTTTCGACGTCGAGGGTCCCGTACCTCCTGACAGCATCTTTGCCAAAGCCAAATGCGGCAAGTTCGACGGCTGTGTGGCCATGTATCATGACCAAGGACATATTCCCTTGAAGGTGTGCGCCTTCAACTGGAACAAAGAGACAGGTAAGATGGAGAGTGCCTCGGGCGTCAACATCACCCTCGGCCTGCCCATCATCCGCGTCAGTGTGGATCACGGCACCGCCTTCGACGTGGCTGGTAAGGGAATCGCCAACGATAGTGCCATGACACTCTCAATAGACTATGCCACACGTATGGCGATCTATCGAAGAAATAAGCTAAAAGCTAATTGCTAACGGCCATTTGCCATGATAGTCATTGCCGACGATATTACAGGTGCTGCAGAGATAGCTGGCATTGCCTTTGCTCGTGGTGCGGAGGTCCGTTTGATATGTGGCCGTGACAACGCCACATACTCAACAGACATTACGACCGTCATTGCTACCGACACCCGCTCGATGGGCGAGGCAGAAGCCGCTGCCGAAACAAAACGTATCGTCTCTCACTCTTTACTCTTCACTCTTCTCCCACCTAAAGGTAGGAGTGTGGCACGCAATAACTCTTCACTTTTTAAAAAAACCGACTCTGCCCTGCGTGGTCATGTGGTAGCAGAACTCACGGCACTGATGGAAGTTACAGGTTACGAGCGTGCCGTCTATCTGCCTGCCAACCCATCGAAAAGACGCGTTATCCGCAATGGCATCTATTACATTAACAATATACCCATTCACGAGACGGACTTCTCGTTCGACCCAGAGTTTCCAGCGAGGACATCGGTATTGAGGGAACGTTTCCCTAATGCTGAAGAGAAGGGTATTATCATGCCCGATGCTGAAAACGAAGAAGACATCCGAAATATTATTGCGGAATATGATGATGGCAAGACCATCTTTGCCGGAGCGGCAGACTTATTTAGCGCGATGATAGGTATGGGGTGTGGGCGATTAAAAGAGCCCATCGCCAAACGCCCCATACCTATCATCCAAAACAAAAACAGCACCCTCATTCTCTGCGGAAGTACGCAAAGCAAGACGTTGGACTTAGGCATTCCCGTCGCACCGATGCCGCAAGAGATTTACGATGATTCTGACGACCTGAGTCTCTGGGACACGACGGCGTATGAGCAGGAACAACATAGCCTTATTCTTTCTATTCCCCACACCCATCGAACAGGCAAAGAGGTAGCTGTCCATCTGCGTACCGTAATGGCCGAGAAGGCCAGACAGCTGGTAGCCAAACATTGTCCTGACCAGCTCATCATTGAGGGCGGTGCCACCGCATGGGCTACGTTACAAGCCTTGGGATGGACGGAATTCACTATTACGGCCCAGTTAGCTCCTGGCGTCGTACAAATGAGCGCCACGACCGGTACACTCGTGACGCTCAAACCTGGTAGCTACCCGTGGGGTACTATTCTATCGTCTTATAAAGCGTAGTGGCATTATAGCGGTGCTCCAACGTGGCGAGTATCTCTTCTTCTGTCGAGAGGTTGAAGTCGCCTGGGATGGTATTCTTCAGCGAGGCAGCAGCCAACGAATAGTTGAGTTGCTTCTCCCTGTCGCCCGGGAAGATATTGATGGCATGCAGGAAACCACCCATGAAGGCATCGCCCACACCAACGGGGTCGACCACGTCGGGGATATCGATGACAGGAGCCTCCAACAATTGTCCATCGGTAAAGAGCAGGGCCGTCAGCGTATGGTGGTTGGAGTCCACAATATTACGCATACCCATCAGCCACTGTTTGCAACGCGGATACTGGGCATGCAGCTCGTCAAACCATTCGCGATACTCCGGAATCTGCATCTTGAAGTTGCTGTCGGTAGCTGTGAAGGGGGGCTGTGGATGCTGGGAAATCCATTCAAACTCAATGGCATCACCAAACATCATGTCACAGCGTGACAGCATACGTTGTAGCGTTGCGCGTGGGTCGGCACCATACTTCCACAGGTTCTTGCGGTAGTTGATATCGAAGGACACGGTGATGCCCAACTCGTCAGCAATGTCAAGAGCCTCGAAGGTGGCATCAGCAGCCTGTTGCGAGATAGCCGCCGTGATGCCCGACACCTGGAAGATATCAGCATCCTTCAGAATGTCGCGCCAGGGAATCATGCCCGGTGCAAGATCGTAGTAAGCCGAGTGGTCGCGGTCGTACACCACCTTCGCTGCACGCATACCGGCAGCAGGCTCAAAATAATAGGTACCAATGCGCTGACCACCATAGACGATACGGCTGATGTCCACGCCCAACTGTGCCATACACTGGGCACCGGCATGTCCGACAGGCGTATCGGGCAGTCGGGTGATGTATGTCACGTCCTCGCCTTGTGTCGCCAACGATACGGCCACATTAGCCTCGCTGCCACCATATTTACTGGTAAACATATCGCCCTGCGTCAGTCGCAGCTGACCGGGCTTTGAGAAACGGAGCAGCAATTCTCCGAAGGTTACAATCTTCTGTCTTTTCATCTTATGTCTAGTTTAACTTATCACTTATCACTCATCACTTATCACTCATCACTTATCACTCATCACTTATCACTCATCACTTCTCACTTCTACTTGATATATCGTGCATATTCGCACGCTGCCAACAGAAAGGCCCCCACACCGAAGTTAGCCTGACTATTAGCGTCGACCGTCTGTCCTGGTATGGCCCGTTCGCCGATGGGTTGCACGTAGCCCACGCGACCATCTGCCTGTAGGGCTGTTGTCGTCAGATACTGCCATGCGCGTTGGATAACGGTCTTGTATTCTTTCTTGTTAAGATAGCCATTGTTGACACCCCACAGAATACCATAGGTAAAGAATGCCGTACCCGATGTCTCAGGACCTGGCGCATGGGCAGGATCCATCATTGAACGCGTCCAGTAGCCCTCCTTCTGTTGCAGTTGGGCCACAGCGTAGGCCAGTCGTTGATACTTCTTCACGAAGAAGTCGTAATGGCGATACGTACGAGGCATGTCTTGCAACACCTTGGCCAGTCCGGCCAGCACCCAACCATCACCACGTGCCCAGAAGTCTTTCAGCCCGTTGGCACTCTTGTGTTTAGGGTAGACATATTTTCCGTCGCGGAAGTAGAGGCCCGTCTCGGCATCGAGCATGATGCTGTCAGAATAGAGGATGTTCTCGTATAGTTTGTCGAGAAACTTCTCGTCACCCGTCAAACGGTACATCTTCGTCATCACAGGCATCACCATGTAGAGCGCATCAGCCCACCACCAGTAGTCGTTCTGCTTCGAGTCAGCTTCGTAGCCCATGACCTCCTTGGCACGAGCAACTCGTTCCTCTTTCTGCTCCAACCTATACAGGTCCATGTACGTCTGGAAACAAATCTGCCAATCGCCAAAGAGCACAAAGTCCTGTCCCTCGCCATAGTGTTTGTATTTCCACTTGGCTGGGTCGGCCTCCTTGGCGCCCTTCCACTCGTTATACTCTGCCCAACGGATGGAGTAGTCGAGAAAACGCTGAACGCTTGACGCTTCACTTTTCATTTCCGACAATAGTCGGACGACCTCCATGTTACCTGTATGGTAGGCGGCATGGTCCCAAAAGGCGCGCACCTCGGCCTTGTTGTTGGTCTGCCAATAGGTGTTAACACGGATGATGGTGTTGACAACATCCTCTCTGGTCATCCGCTTGGCGTATACCGAAGGTAAGAGCCATAACACGGCCATCAGCACAAATAGAACTCTCTTTATACCATCCATCTTACATCTTCCTTCTTACATCGTTTTACCACTTATCTTTCGTCACGATATCATCTGCCCAACGGTGATCCTTGGGGAACGGCTGTCCTCCCCATGCCTTCACCTGTGTCCACGGCTCGGCTTTGCTACTCCAGAAAGGATGGTCAGCGGCGAGACCTAAGGGCATGAAGCAGAGCGATGTCATGTAGAGTGAACCGTTGTTGGTGTACCAGTCGGCCGTTTCGGGCTGATGGCCACAGAAGCCAATAGTCAGATAGCCTGCCTCGTTATAGTTCTGCTGATGGTCGAACATGCGGTGCATCACCTGTGTCAGGGCTGCGCGCACCTGTCCGTTCGTCAGGTCTTGAGGCAGTTTGCCATACCATGCCAACAACGCCAGCGGTTGCAGGGCAGCCAAACGGTAAGGTGTTGAACGTCCCACCACGGGGAATGTGCCTTCGGGCGATATGAAGCGCTCCAAGATGATGCTAAACTTCTGCGCACGCTTCAGGGCACGGTCGTAGTATTTCTTGTAATCAAGACGTGAGTTCACCTTGGCATCCATCATGTTCTGTAGCGTCTCCAGATACATGGCATGAAACACATAGCTGCTATAGTAGTCAAAGGCAAAGGAGTCTTGTCCGTCGGCATACCAGCCGTCACCTACGTACCACTCTTCCATCTTACGGCAAGCCGAGTTCACACGATACTCGTCCCACCCCTGACGGTTGTTGGCTTTGGCAATAAAGCTCTCGATGACACTCGAGAACAGTAGCCAGTTGGTGTAGGGAGGGTCAATACGACGCAGGTTCTGAAACTCCTTGATGTAGCGTTGCTTTGTTACATCGTCCAGAGGTAGCCATAGCACATCGTAGGCACGCACAAACGACTCGGCGATATAGGCTGCATCCACCAGATTCTGACCAGCCACGCCCCAACACAGATAGTCGGGACTTTCTGGGTCGACAGCATGTTTATAGGCCTGCAAGGCCCACTCACGTAGCTGACGGCGCTGTTGACCCTCAGCCGTATCATCGTCGGCCATGGCCAACCACGGTGCAATACCCGCCATCAGACGTCCGAAGGTCTCCATATACACCACCTTACGGTTGCGATTGTCGAACGATGGTGAGAACTCCGTCAACATCGTTGCCTGCAGTTCTCCCTTCGACATTGGTTCTAATACAGGCTGGGCCATCTTATAGGCCAGTTCACACCAGTATTCACGATCGGTCTTTTGCACCGTCTGCTTAGGCTTTTTAGCCGCTATTGGCAGCATTAGGCACAAAGCCAGCCATACAACAACACCTCTTCTCATAACTTCGTTAATTGAAATAGTACAGGAACGCTGCAATGCCTTCGAGGGCGGGCTTGCGCTGACCCTCTATCTCGATGGTAAACTTGATTTCGGCCTTGCAGATGCCGCGCAGGTTCTGGATGCTGTGCAACTTGGTCACCAAACGCACGCGCGAACCAGTAATGACAGGCTGTCCGAAGCGCATCTCGTTCATGCCGTAGTTCACCAGCATCTTGATGTTGTTCACCTCAATAATCTGGTCCCACATATAGGGCAACAGACTCAGCGTCAGATAGCCGTGGGCAATCGTCGATTTGTAAGGACTCTCAACCTTGGCACGCTCTACATCCACATGAATCCACTGATGGTCCAATGTGGCATCAGCAAACAGATTGATACGGTCCTGATCTACCTGGAGCCACTCGCTAGCACCCAACTCTTCGCCCAGATGGGCGGCAAACTCGTCGTACGAGTTAATCACTAATTTTCCCATGTTTTATATTTCTTCTTTAACTTCTTAACTTCTTTAACTCCTTTAACTTCTCTAACTTCTTATCTTTGGCCGACAAAGGTATGAAAAAAAAGGCAAAGAGCCAAAACTCTTTGCCTTTTTCTTACATGATGTTATCCTTTATCTGATTACTTTACGCGTTGTACCATCAGCACTGCGAACGATATTCAAACCACGCTGCATGGTTGGCAACTGTCGGCCTTGCAGGTCGAAGTAAGAGTTATTAGTTATTGTTTCACGTTTATTGTTCGTGATACCTGTCGTATTGACGCTGATGACAGCAGAGGTTGCACTCAGACCACCCATCTCATTGGCAGCACGAACAGCATACTCACCTTCTTCTGTAACAGTATAGGTAGGCTCGGTGGTAAAGGCGATGACCTTGCCATCCTTGACGATGGCGTAGAGTAGCGCATAGTCACTACCCGTCCACGACAGTTCCCAACCATTAGCCTGCAGGCCAGTAGGCACGGGAGCCTGTTCGGTGAGCAGTGCAGGCTGCCAGTCGTCGTCCTGACCCATGACAGTAGCGAGTGTGGGTACAGCAGCCTCCTCGGCAGTAAGCACGGGATTGTTCTCGTGGGTCTCAGCAAAGATAGTCTTACGACCGCTCAAGTCTACAGCAGCACCACTTGCTGTATGCGAACCATACTCTGCGAAGCGGGCGGGCCAGCCACCACTCATCTCGTTCCAGCCGATAGCTGAGGGAACGACCTCCATCTCAGTATCAATGAACAGGGCGATAGGTGTGCCCTGACCCCATGGACGACCTAAGGTATAGGTACCGTTCACACCGTCGGTATCTCCTACAATCTTACAGCTCTGCAGGATATAGCCATACTTCTTGGGAACAGAGGGAACAGCCAGATAACCACTCTTGACCTGACGAAAGGTCACCTTGTTATAATAGGCGTCGCCCTTACCGCAGATATAGTCCGTACGTCCACGAATGACGCCACCCTCGAAATAGAACTTACCGTTCTGGTTGTTCGATACATACGTATCCTGATAGCCCCAGAGACAAGCATCCTTGAAGATGGTGCGGTTCGACTGGTCGTTGACGGCAATGTCGCGTCCGTGAGCATCACCCATCGAGGTCTTGATGGTCAGGTTCTGGAAGTAGCAGTCCGTACCCTTGATCTGCAGCACGTCACCCTTGCCAATGCCCTCCAGCGGACAGGCAGCACCAAAACCGTTGTTCCACGTAGCATCTGGTGTGACATTGGTCAGCACGACACCCTCCATTGACTCACCAATGAAGCTAGTGTTAGCAGCAGAGAGCACAGAGGTGGGATTGTCGTACTCCTTATCGTCGCCACCCTTCACCCTGCCAGCGGGATGGAACACGTAAGGCTCAGCGCTGTTCTTGATGAACACGCGGAAACGAGAAACCTTGTCCTGACGACTGTTAGCAGCTGCTAAGGCCTCATCGATGGTACCATCGGTGGGCACAACAAAGTCGTAGAGTGCCTTCGTCACGGTAGGACGCTGCATGGTGGTGAACGTCAGGACCACAGCCTCCGCATACTTGTTGCCCGAACGGTCCTGCACATAATTGGCAGGCATCTGGAAGGTGTATTGTGTGCCATAGTCCAACTGGCTGTAATTGAAGCTTACCGAACGACTGCTCCACTCCGGCTGCAGCGTCTTGTCGCCCAGCGTCACAGCACCATTACTGTTAGCAGACTCAATGCGTTCGTCGAACGTAATGGTAATCTTGCCCGTAGCCGATACGCCAACAGCCTGATCAGCGGGGATGGTAGCAGTCACCACAGGTGCCGTCTCGTCGGCAACAACCACAGCGTCGCCCAGGACATAGACATTGCCGACTCCTGATTCCGAATTGGTAGCATACTTCAGCCCGCAGAACTCACCAGCAGTGAAAGCGTATTTTTCACTGAGCAACTCAGTGCCTGTACCCATGATGCGTACAAATACTGTCTCCTTGCCAATGGCGTCAGTAGGCAGCGTAAATGACAATGGAGTAGCCACGTTAGCCGTCATCTGCCACGCCTCGCCAAGGTCATTGTAGGTAGTGCCATCCACAGAGTACTGTGCCTTCCAGTTCTTGGTAGCAGCATTCTTGGCAGCCATGTCAGCATTGAAAGTGGCAGATGTAAAGCCCACTGTAGAGAACTGGAACTGCCAAGCTATCTCTGCGGTGTTGTAACCGTTCTGATAGAGTCCGTTGATATTTGAGAGAACCACGCTCTGACGATTGCGCACTACAGGAGTACCTGTACTCTGAGAATAAACCAGCGTACCATCGCTCTGTTTGACGATGCATGACTTGGCATTGCGCTGGTTGTCCCACACCTCATCGGCAGTGAAAGGCTTTCCTTCGTAGTCGTAGGCTGCCGTTTTGCTGGCATCAAAGACAGCAATGAAGTCTTGCACCTCGTAGTTAGCCACCAATTCCATATCGCCGTTGACAGTCAGCTCGCGCTCCTTGGCAGCACCAGCATTCTCGTTACCATCCGTCCATGAGAGGAACTTAATAATCTTCGATTCGTTGGCTGTAGCCGTAATCTTGCTACCCTCCTCATACTGTCCGTTGTGGTCGTTAGGCGTCAGCGTCACACTGCCCAGACCCTCACGCTCAGCATCGTTGGTCACCTTAACAGAAACCTTATAGACATTTACCTTTTCGAAGACTGCCTTCATAGTTTTCTCAGCATCCATCGTTACCGTAGTCTCTGCCTCCGTGCTCACCTGAGCACCTGTAGCGTCCTGCCACTCCTTGAACTTATAGCCAAAGTTCTTGGTGGCCTTCAGCGTTACCTGTGCACCTTCCTTATACTGTTCCAGTTCGGGCTCACGACTGATGCTTCCTGCCTCAGCAGGTTCCACGAGCGTATTCAGCACATATTTCGTTACCTGTGCGGCAGCACCCACCAGCTGACCCTCGATGACCACATCCGAGATACCCATCGACTTTGTTTTGCCCAATCCGAGGAAATAGAAACTCAGTTCCATTGGCTTGTCGGCAGTGGCAGAGATGCCATCAATAGCCTCGCTGAACGTGGCAATGTCGAGGTCCTTGCCACCACGGTTCACTGCAGAATTATCAACCAACACCACCTCGTCGTTGCCTGCTCTGACAGCAGCACCTATATTACCACCATCGGTACCATAGCGGGCAGCCTTAAAGCTCACCTTTGAAGGGACGAATGTGAAGCCATCCTCAGGAGTGAGCGTCAGCGTAAGTGCATTGTCATTGGCGCGACTGCTGTTATAACTGGCTGAAGTGCCATTATATATCTTCGTCTGATTGGTCTTCTCGCTATTCTTGCCTACATACTGGATAGTACCATCAACGGTCAGTGCCGAACCTGCTGACCATGTCTTACCAACAAAACCTGCACTCAGCGTCTCTGGGTCGAAGACCACGTCGTCGCCCTGGTTCAGACCGCCCTTGTCGAGTTTATAAGATAAGGAACCCGTGATGTTCACACCAGCGGCATCTTTCGACTGTCCACTGACAGCGACATCGGAGATGCACAACCAACGACCGTTGTCCACCTGTCCAGACCAAGGATAGACGCGGATGAGCATTTGTTCGCCCTCTTCCACCTTGACCACATCCTCGTTGCTGATTTCATTCCAAGTGCTGGTAAGTGCAGCATTGGTAGAGAAGATAGTCTTGCGAGTTACGAACCCATCAGTAGAATAATATGCATGACACTGCAGCGAACCACCACCCTGTGCCTTGATCTTCATAGAAATGCCGTTGATATCAAGCTTCCTGCCTTCTGGGGCAGTAATTGCAAACTGCACATACTGGTTCTGGTCGTCGATAGCTGCTGTAGGCCACGCACCAGTACTGCCAGTAGGAGCTATCAAAGCTCCATAGCCATTGACATAGCCATAAGTCCCAAGTCCTTCGTACTTCACGTCAGCGGCAGTAGCATTACCTGTGACGGTAGCCTTTTCTTTGTCAGTATTGTTCATGGTCCAAGCTACCGTGAAGGGGTCGCCGCCACCCAACTCAACAACCTTGATAGTAACGGGTACGCTCATGCTCTTGTCGCCCTGCGTGGCAGTCACCGTGCCGTTATACTGACCTACGGTGGTCAGATTCACCTTGGCATAGAACGTCTTGATGAGTGAGCCGTTCTGGTAGTCAATAGCGAGTGAAGCGCTCCAGTTCTGTTTATCAGTAGAGAGCACTATGCCTTCAGTAGCGGTAATAGTAACGGTGCCACTTGCAGGCTCCAAACCCAGACCGCTGAGTGTAAGTTCCTTCATAGCCGTCTTCCCCAAGTAGCCCTCACCAAGGTCTACAGATGAAGGGGTGATAGACAGGTCGGTAGGTATCTCGATATTCTCAGCCAGGATACCCTGCTGCTTCATCAGCTGTGCACAGAGGCGTGCAGCTGTCAAGGCACCTGTCAAATTATAGTGGGTATTATCCTTCTCACCGCCTTTATCGAAGAGGGCAGCATAGCACTTGTCGTAAGTACCATAGCTCTCATAGAGGTCTTTGGTGGCAGTCGTCATGTCGATGAAGGCGACATTCTCCTCTATAGCCAACTGCTCCATCTGGTAGCGGAAGTCATAGCTATGGTCATCCTCAGCCAACTTAGTGCCGTTGACAGGACCATTATCGGTCAGGATCTGATACTTGTCGCCCATGTCATGACGGCCAGCACGAGTAATGGGAGCTACACCATTGGTAAAATAACAACGGCAGACGGAAGATACTAGCACGGGGATAGCCCCCTTCTCTTTAACAGCATCGATGGTCTGCTTCAGACACTCCTTATAGGTTCTGTTGGGCACGGTGCCACGACCATCCTTCTTCACAGCTGCAGCATTAGTGGCATCACCTATCTTATTATAATAAGCCTGCAGTTCCAGATTGTCCATACCACCGAACTGCGTGTCGTTGTGGGCAAACTGGATGAGCACATAGTCGCCAGCCTCCACATTGTTTTTGGCGTTCTGCCACAACTCGGTATAACCCATACGGGAGTCGCGTCCTCCCTTGGCATAGTTCACTGACGTCCACCCATTGCTGAGGAAATTGCCGAAATACATTCCCCAACCACGCGTATTGGTGGCCGACTCATCATACGGTGCCATCGTGGAGTCACCCAGCGTATGCACCTTCTTAGCATTCGTGGATGCTAGCAGCACCACGAGGCTCAACAGAAAAAGTACTCTTCTTTTCATTAGTAGTTTGTCTTAAAAATCGGATTGCATAGATTCTGGCCGCAAAGGTATGACTTTTGCGCGATGAAATGGGGATAAATTTGCGTCAAACGGGTAGAAATATACGTCAAAGTGCGTCAATCCACTCAATTTGACGCACTTTTATACTCTGTAGGCGACTGTCCTACACTTTGTTTGAAACAACGGCTAAAATATTTCGGGTCGCTGAAGCCACAAGCATAAGCCACCTCGGCCACCGTCTTGTTACTGGTGCGCAACAACTGGCAGGCACGCTTGATGCGCGCCTCGCGCAAAAGGTCTTGGGGCGTAATACCCATCGTCTGCTTCAATTTGCGTTGCAGTCCACTACGACTGGTGGCGGCAGCCGATGCCATGTCACCCACACCGATATCGCTGTCGGATATGTGTTCGTCAATAAACTGCATAACGCGTTCCAGCATCGGGTCTTTGGTTTCTTCCTTCTCACCTCTCACCTCTTCCTTCTCACCTCTAGCTTCTATCATCGCCAGATACTTTTCCAGTGTTTCACGCTGCTGGCGTTTGATACGACGGATATATAATACGGTATAGGCGATGCCCGCTATCGTCCCTACGACGAGTAACAAGATGAGCAGACGTCCCCATAACGATTCCCAGAATGTAGGTGTGACAACGATGGTGATGCTACGGATGTTATCCTGCCATTCGCCATCAGCATTCGTCGAACGAATGTCCAACTGGTAAGTACCTGGTTCCAAGTCGAGCAGAGTTGCCGAACGGTCGTGACCGATATAGTTCCACTGCTCGTCTGTCGACAGTCGGAAGGCATAGCTGATGCGTTCCGCACTGCTGAAGTCGAGGGCCACAAAGCGAACTGTCAGACTGCGTTCGTCAGAGTGAAGTACGATGGAATCGGCCATTTCAACGGAGAAGTCACTCTTCCCACCCTGCACAGAGACACTCGTCAGCACCAAACGGGGCTTGGCAGTACTCGTTGTCATCTGCTGCATAGTGGTGATCAAGGCGCCATCCATCAAGCCAAACAGCCAGCGGTTATCAGCAAGTACCAACGGATGGGCCTCGCTGAAGCGATAGTCATCCTGAAAATAGCGCGCATCCAACACACGCCCGTGAAAGCAGCTATCTATCAGCGTCACCAAATGACTGCCTACAGCCATCAGTCCCCCATCGGCAAGGGCGGTCATCGACTGTACGTTATCATTATGCTGTACGTGCAAACTGTCGTTGAAATGGCGGAAAATGAGCTCATCGGCCAATAAATCGCTGCTTTCTATCAGGTTCACGCCCCCACTCTCCGTACTGACATAGTAGCGTCCCTGATTGTCGCACACTACATCCATCGTAGCACTGCTGCTCAGGCTGTTTGCACGCTCCGTCTCGCGCTGGTGCAAATGGAACTGCATCCTATCGGCCTGACGCTCCATGCGGGCTACCAGCAGACCATTGCCCGTTGCTGCCATCCACAGACTATCGATAAACAACAAGTAGCGCACACGCGGACATTGCTCCCTGGGAAAGTTCTTAGGCACCTTGAAGTGGGGCTGGTCAGCACTGGCGTCATCACTATAGCAGACGCCGCCACCCAACATAGCCACCCACAGGCGACCATAGCGGTCTGTTGTGACGTGATAGACATCAAGACTGGGGATATCGATGAAATGGGCTATTTCGTACTGCTCACCACCCTTGCCACGAAGTCGGAAGAGTCCTCCCTTCTTGGTGCCAAGCCACAGGGTGCCGTCCTGCATCTCATACATGCAATAGACGGGAGCCAGAAAACTGGTATGGCTCTGATGTAGTCGGCCATCAGCACCAAGGAAACCCAACAGTCGGTCGGTGCCAGCATCGTAGAGACGGACGGCAGCATCGTTCTTCGTCGTCACCCAGTAGTAGCCCTTGCTATCGGCAAACAGGCACTTCACCTCGTCAGCAGGAGTGATGTCCAGGCGACGCGTGCGACTGACATCGGTCACGAAATGGCAAATGCCACTATTGTCCAATGCCCACAGGTTGCCGTCACGGTCAGCCATGGCGAAGTTCAGCGAATTAAAAGTAAGGGATAGCGGATAGCGTATCGGCATGGCATCCCCCTGTTGCTGGTAGGTCAGCGTACCGTCGGCACTGAGCGTCCACTGCGTCTGGTGGCGGTCAGTCCACGAATAGCCCTGGCGATTCAGCAGCGAACGGCTCTTACGCAGTCTCATCAGGTCTTCATCCGTATACCGCCGTTCACTGCCCTCCATATCTTGAAAACGGTAGCTGTGCAGGTCAAACAGATAGTTACCCTCGTCCGTCCAACAGAGTATCTTCTCGTCAGGCAGCAAGACGATGTTACGGATGCGGTCTGTCGTCATGTGACACCCATCGCCGGCCTGTGGCTTGAAGGTCTGGAATTCATAGCCGTCATAGCGACACAGTCCGTTCCATGTGGCAAACCACATAAAGCCCTGCTCGTCTTGCAACAGTTGGGTGACATGACTGGACGACACGCCATCGGCCTCGTTATACCTTGTGACATAACAAAGTGGTTGAGACCACAACGCCTGCAGTCCCAGCCACATCATCAGTAGTGTTACTATCTCTCTCTTATACACAGTTCCAATACGGTTAGCGAGTGGCAAAGATACTAACTTTTTATGGAACGAACAAATAATTATCCTCAAAAAACAGCTCACAATGAATGTTATTCGCAAAAAATGAGTATCTTTGCAAGCGAAAATGTGCCAGACAGGCACGCATAGCACCGGAAGCGTTGTACTTTTAATGAAGCAAAGGATATATATATATCATACTATTATGCGGCGTGCTGACCATGACGATGGGCTGCACGAAGCCTGACCGCAGCGAGGAGGCGACACAGCTGAAAAACGAACTGCATGACATGTTGTACAAGAACCCCGAACAGGCATTGGCGCGGGTGGACAGTGCTGAGCAGGCGGGCGTTTTCTCGGCAGGAATGTCCAACCTCCTCAGGACCAACATCTACGGGACAATGGGACAGTCGCGGTTGGCTGTATTCTACGGTGAGCAGATGCTGAACGACCCTGAGCTGAAGCGCGAAGGCGATTCCTATTATTCGGCTCTCCTCATGCTCTGTGGATTGGTGGAGAGGAACGGCGAATACGGAAAGGTGATACGTCTGTCCGACGAGATTATTGCCGACGTTGACAATGAGAGGAAGCAGGGTGGTGGAATATCTGGCATCAGCGAACAGGTGGCTTTGCGTGTGAAAAGCCGTGCGCTGACCTTCAAGGGCGATTGCGAGTATCATCTGGAGCTTCCCGACGAGGCCGAGCGCTATTACCTGGAAAGCATCAACCTGATGATGGACGGCGTGACGCAATCCGACGACTATTGGGTGATAGACGGCATGTTCACCGCCATTTTAGAGACTACAGAGTTCTATCTGGAGCAGGGCAAGGCAGAAAAGGCGCTGGCCTTGGTTGCTATGGGCGATACGGCCCTGGCCCGTCTGGACCGCTGTCCGAACGTGCCCGAACACGTTCACAACATCCGTCACAACAACGTAACGATAGGGCAGGCCATGATCTATGCCGCCAATGGGCAGCGCGACAAGGCAGAGGCTCTCTACCTGAAGCACCGACAGTCAGCCCCCCCGACGGTATATGACATTGGCGCCGATGCCCGCTATCTGGCCATGACCGACCGCTACGACGAAGCCATCCGCCTGTTCCGTCAGGCCGACTCCCTCTATCTGGCCAAAGGGAACGCCATCAACACCGCTTACATCAAAAACTACATGAAGAACCAGTACAAGGCGTTGCAAAGCGCCGGACGCAATGACGAAGTTCTTGCTTTTGCCGACCGCATGCGCCAGCTGACTGACTCCATTCACTTGCAGGAAAGGAAGATTGACGTGGAACAGCAGCAGGAAATCCGCCAGAAGGAGACTGAGATAGCCAGCCGCCGCCAGTCGCTCATCATCCACCGCATCATCCTCGCCAGCGCTGTCCTCATCTGTCTGCTCATCGTCTATTTCCTATGGCGTTCTCATCAATATAACAAGGCACTCCTTGAGAAGAACCGCCGACTGCTGGCTGAGATAGAACAGCGCGAACAGGAAGAGCAGCAAGCCATCGAACAGTTGAAAGCAGAGCCGGAGGATGTGCTCACTGCTGACCAACAGCTCTTCCGTCGTATCTGCGACCTCATGGATGGTCCAGACCGCATCTACACCGATGCCAACCTTGACCGCAGTACTAATGGCAAAAGCGTTAACGGTTTCCTCAATGAGTATCGTCTGCGGTATGCTACTCACTTGTTAGCCACCACGAAAGACCCCGTAGCACTGATTGCTGAACTCTCTGGCTTCTCACGCAGTTCGTTCTTCCGCATCTTCAGCGATGCCTACGGCATGTCGCCCTCAGATTACCGTAAGGCAGCAAGGAAATAAAAAACGCCCATTTCATCGGGAAAAGTAAGCCTAGCAATCTATGTCAGGCTTACTTTTTCCCATTTTGAGACTCTTTTTTCCTATCGTGGGACTGTTATTCCCTGAAGACAGACTACTTTTGCAGACGAATTCGATCAATAAACAGATAAACTCGTAATCAATATTAATTCATGAACGTGAAATTCAAGATGCCCATGTTCGGACGCCACCTGACAGTAAAGGGGTCACTCAAGGAACTGCTGATGACGTTCCTCGGCACCACCATCTCTATTGTGCTGACGTTCGGTACCACGGCACTGTTGGACAACCGAGAGAAGGCAGCCCAGCAGCGCCAGACAGCCCTCATGTCGGTCTACGACATTGACGAGATAATCCGCATGCTAAAGGAAGACATGGAAAAGGAGAAAGTCCTCTCTGAGGTTACTAACTACGTGTTTACCCATCAGGAGGAATTGGACTCTATGTCGTCCGACACGCTGAAAATGGCTGTTGCCTACTTGGTCGAAGACATGACAGAGAAACCCGAATGGGCTGACGATTCGAAAGAGAAGGCCTTTTCAGGCAATATCGAGGTACGCCAGAACATGAAGTATGCCCAGTTCTACGACAATGTACGCGAAAGCTACCGTCTGCGCCGCGAACTGCTGGGACATTTGGAGAAAGATATCGAATTCAGTCGTCCTGTTTCTGATACAGACTATCACCAGTTCGTACAGCAGTTGGACTTTACAGACTTTGATACCGATGGTAACTTGACAGAAAACGCCAGCAGAAGTCTATTGCGACATGCCTTTCAACAACGTTCCACTGAACTCTATTTGAGATATTTTTTCAGGCGCCGAGAGAATTATGCCTACTATATCATGTACCTCATCCGCCTAAACCGAGAGAATAAGTTCATGGCCGACATTACGGACGACGACATGGCTGAGTATGTGAAGAAGAATGTCGACAAGACCATGCCCGTCACTGCACAACAGTTGATTGGTACGTGGGAAGAGCAATTCGTAGACAATAATGTCTTTCATTATAAGTTGAAGAAAGACCAGATGGTAGAATTTATTTACGATACGGTCAATAAGTTGGATCTGTATCTGAAAGATGAAAAGATGTATGTCCCCATTCTCGTGCCTACGACGACTCGCCTCAAGGGCCACTGGGAACTGAAGGGCGACTCGCTGAAGATGAACTTCGACAACAAGACGCTGGAAGTACTGGCCATCGACGTCGACTTCAGTAAACTGCCCAAGTCGGCGCTGGAACGCTCAAAAGGACAAAAGCAAAGAATCAAGGATGCATATATAGAGATGTACCAACAAAAAGACTGGACGATTTCGCGCAAAGTGTCCTTTGACCTTTCTGGACAAATCTTGCTATACGAGGAGCAGGAGAAAACGCTTTGGGGTACGAAGAAAACCACAACCAACCAGATGGTTAGGCTAGAGACGTCAGATAAATAACAAGGATAATAATATAAACATCTATGAATATGAAAAAGATTTTCTTAGCGACAGCTTTTATATGCTGTACAATGACAATCATGGCAGAACCTGTGTCGCCCGAGGCTGCACGACAGGCTGCTGCCAAGTTCCTGAACAAGAAAGGCTCCGCGCTGAAGGGCGAAGCCACGCGTGCCAAAAACCGCGCCATGGGTTGCAACACGGACAGCGAAACGCAGACGCAAGCAAGCCCCTACTATGTATTCAACGCCACAGCCTCGCAGGGTTTTGTCGTGGTGAGCGGCGATGACTGCGTAGGCGACAACCTTGTATTGGGCTACACGTCGCAGGGCAGTTTCGATGCCGCAACCATTCCCGACAACCTGCAATGGTGGCTCGACGAGACAGCTAATCAGATTAGTACGCTCAGCCGACTTGGTGTGAAGGCCAAGAGGGTGGCGCTCCACGACAACATCGCCCCCATGCTGACCACCCGCTGGGACCAGAGCTTGCCCTACAACGCCTTCTGTCCCGTGACCGACGGCCAACTATGTCTCACGGGTTGCATGGCTACGGCATTGGCGCAAGTGATGTACTACCACCGCTGGCCGCAAGGTCCGATTGCCAACGAACTGCCTGCATATACGATGGAAAACGGTCGCGTGATTGACGGCCTGCCCATTACCACGTTTGACTGGGACAACATGGTGGACGACTACACCACGTCCACCACCGAGGCCCAGCAAGTGGCCGTTGCTACGCTGATGCGCTACTGCGGACAACTGATCCAGATGGACTATACGCCGCAGCTCTCTAATGGAACCTTTTACGACATAGACATCCTCGTCAACAGCTTCGGCTACGACCCCGGTCTCTATTTCGCAAGAGCCAATGAATACACGATGAGCGGCTGGGACGAACTGCTATACAACGAACTGCGTGGAGGACGGCCTCTGGTTTATGGTGGACAGTCCACCGGCGGTGGCCATGCCTATGTCATCGACGGCTATGAGGTACGTGACGGCGAGGGCTACTACAGTGTGAACTGGGGATGGGCCGGCAGGGGCAACGGCTTCTTCAAAATCAACCTGCTCGACCCCGACATGTCCGGTTCGGGCGGTAGCACCACCAAAGATGGCTACAACAACAACCAGCGTGCACTCATCGGACTGCAGCCGCAGAAAGGCGCATCACAGGGGTACTACCGCTACCTCAACAGTATGATGTGGGACACTGTGGATGGTGATTCAGAACATTTGTTCTTATTCGTGAACCCCTCATACCAGTCTGGCACCTTCACCGTCGGAATGGCCGAGCTGGACGATGACGGCACACCCGACCTCAGCCGTATCTGCGCCTCCAAGGAGTATGAGTTTACTGGCTTCCGCAACGCCGAACTCGAGCACAACGGCACACTCATTCTTCCGCTCACCAATGATCTCTTCGGCAACCTCACACCTGGCCGCCACAACCTTGTGTTTGTCAATCGTGAGGCAGGAAGCAGCGCCCCCTGGAAGACCCTCTTCGGCCCCAACTGTTATTTCGAGGTCAATGTCGGAGAGACGGGCGAAGTAGCTAGCGTCACTGTCCATCCGAAGACGCAACTTACTGCCATCGGCTCGGACATCAAAATCGACGGTCTGAAGCAGCGCGGCATCAGCCAGAAAGTCACCGCCACCATCCAGAATACCGGCACTGAAGACTATATGGGCGGCATAGAGTGCGCTGTCTATTATGTGGAGAACGGCGAACTGAATGTTCTGACTGGGGTTACTAGGACTGGTACTATGGTCGAGGCGGGCGGCTCGTCAGACGTCTACTTCAACTTCTCGGCACCAATGGCTGGTGAATATGTGCTCGTGCTGACCAAACAAGGTGAAGGTGAGGATATCACCGGCAGCAAACTCGCCGACATCGCGCAGGCTCCTGGCTACATGGCTCATACAAGCGTCACCTTCGACAATCTGGCCTTCTTCTGTCAATATGCTGAGTACAACGAGCGCAACGATGAGAAGGGCAATCCTGCCTATTACCTCGACCTCGTCATTGTCAACGGCACACCGATGGATTATGATGCTGCGGTGCAGGCCAAGATCTACAAGCCCAACGCCGAGGGCGGCTACACCCCCGTTGTCTTCCCCTCGCAGCCCAATATCTATACCCGTCTACAACTCGGCAGCAACATGTGGCGGGGCGTCTCTATCCGTCTGTCTGAACCCCTTGAGTCGGGCGAGTACGAAATTGATCTGCTCATCGCCAAAGACTTCTACAGCCTTGTTCCCAGCGATTACTTCATCTTCGCTAGCGGTCCGATTACCGTCACCAGCACCACCGGCATTGAAATGTTGAATAAAGATGGCGGAATGTGGAATGACGATAGTTGGTACACTATCAATGGTCAGAAGCTCATTGCCAAACCCAGCCAGCCCGGCCTCTACATCCACAACAACAAGAAAGTGATTATCAAATAAATGATCACTAGAACCGACACCATGATTTAGTATAACATTCCATCGCCTCACTGACCTGATTCGGCCGGTGGGGCGACTTTTTTGTGGATTTTTATGATTATGTACAAAAAAGTGGACAGAAATTTTGCTATATGAAAATTTGTTTGTAATTTTGCAGGACAAATCAATTGGCTATGAGAGAACTAACCACATACACAAACCCTGGTTCCATTTCTTGGAGCGCCTTTCTAGAAATGGGAGAAAATCACGAGAACTCTCCTAATCGATAATTGTCAGTTCTTCATTTTGCAGGAGCTGGCACCATTAATGATGTATAATTATTTGTATAAGACAATAAATATTGCCTTATGAGATTCTTATACACATAATAGTTTAATATTTTTACAAATCTACATAATTCTTTATAAAATAACTAAGAATAATATGAATAGCAACAACAACGCCGAGGACATCCTCGGCTTACTAAACCGCCTGCCCGCATTGCTGCGGTGGGCAGGCATGAAGAATTTCGGCAGTAACCTCCATTTTACCTATGTCGCCCCCAGCGCACAGTATGTCCACTATATCGACACCCAAATATTCGGGGAACGCAGTCTGCAAAAGCCAACAAAAAGTACAGCCGCGAACAACACACTGCCCCCCTTACCTCCAGAACTAGCTACTGAAGCAGCCATAGTGTTATGGAAGAAAGCCCAGGCAGCAGGCTATGTAAATGCCAACTACCAACCGCTGATATCCCGCACGCAGGCAGCACTGCTGGCCGATACAATGGCGGAGCGGTTGGGCATCAAGGAGAAGTGGAAGGTGTTCGAGGAACTGTGGAACAGGAAGAATATGTATAATGACTATTATAAAGCCTTGGAACAACAGCAATCATTAGCTTTTCAGGACACACTTAAACGCGTTATCTGTTAGGAATATACCCGCTATATACACCTGGTATATGGTGGGTATTTACTTTTCCTTTTTCGTATCTTTGCCGCCGGAAACTAATTTCGGTATATGAAAACGAAAACGAAGAGTAAAGACGCTCCACGTGAGCACAAGCAGCCGTGGCAGGAGAAGTATGCCACACCTGAGGACATCAAGCGGATGCTGGCCGACAGGGTGATGCTGCGCTACAACGAGGTGCGCGGACGCACGGAGATTCACTGGCTGTCGCAGGGACCGACCATCAGGGAGGACGAGCAGGGTCTGCTGACCATCTTCGCTGAGGACGGCGGCGTGACGGACGGCTACATAGACCTGGACGACCGTGAAGTCAATACGCTGTGGGAGAAGCTCTATGCAGAGAAGCCCCTCAACAAGAAGTATCTGCAGGACATCATCGAGTCGAACTACGTGGCGAAGTACCACCCCTTCCGCTACTACTTGGAGCACCTGCCGCCCTGGAAGGAGAAGGACGGCGACGCCATCATGGGGCTGTCGCTGACGGTGAATGTCAAGGGCGGCAGCGACGAGCAGATCCTGTTCTACCAGTGTCTGAAGAAGTGGCTGGTGGGCATGGTGGCGTCGTGGGTGAATCCGAAGGTGGTGAACCACGAGATGCTGGTGCTCATTGGCGAGCAGGGGTCGTACAAGACCACGTGGTTCTCGTACCTGCTGCCGCCCCAGCTGCGCGACTACTTCTATACGAAGACCAACTCGGGCATGGTGTCGAAGGACGACCTGATAACGCTGTCGAAGTACGGCCTGATGTGCTGGGAGGAGCTGGACACCATGCAGCCCAAGGAGCTGAACAAGCTGAAGGCGGTGATGACCATGCCATCGATCAACGAGCGTGAGGCCTACGCGCGCTACCACGAGAACCGTCCGCACCTGGCATCGTTCTGCGGTACGGGCAACAACGTGCAGTTCCTCAGCGACACGACGGGCACGCGCCGCTGGCTGCCCTTCGAGGTGGAGAGCATCGAGAGTCCGCAGACCACTCCCTTCGACTACGATGCCATCTATGCGCAGGCCTACACCTTGTACCAGCAGGGCTTCCAGTACTGGTTCTCGCCCAATGAGATCCGGAAGATGGCGCAGCATAATGAGCGCTTCGAGACCGTGCATTCAGAGTTGGAACTCGTCGACCTACACTTCCGGAAACCAAAAGACGGGGAGCCTCGTGAATTAGTGTCGGCGACGATGGCCCTGCAGATGATTGGTGCCAACGTTGCCTATACGCTGAGTAAGGAGAAGATAGGGCAAGCCTTTGTCCGTCTGGCTATATTGCTGTGCACCGCTCAGGACTGGAGATGGAAGAGTACCGTCGTAAACTGGCTGACGAGGCCATGACAGATGACAGTATGACGGCAGGTTTTTGAAACCTCTCGCGTACCGCACGCGTATACGCAGTACGCGAGGACTTTATAACTTTTACTGTCATAGTGTCATACTGTCATTAAACTAACCACGATTTAATGAAATACATGAATATGGTTGAAGAACGAAGATACAAGAAACAAGAGCTGGCCCGTCTCTACTGGCCGGAAACCAAGAACATCAAGTCGGCTATGAAGAACCTGCGCGAGGATATCAAACGCTGTCCTGAACTGGTGGCAGAACTAAACCGCCACCATTGGAATATCAATAAGCACAGCTATTCAGCCGAAGAGGTACGCCTCATCCTGAAGTACCTCTGTCAGCCGTAGGAGAGAGGCCTGTTCTGGCTAGTGGGACTAGTTGAACTAGTTAGACTAGTTAAAACTAGTTTGACTAGAAAAAACTAGAGGCTTCCTTTGGCCCTTTCTTGCATCAGCAGGACTTCAATATGGCGTTTCTCGTTTAAGAGCTGTTCGTTTTGCTGTTTCAGAACGGAAAGCTGTTGGCGGAGGCTTTTTACTTCCTCTCGCAGACGCGACAGTTCCTCGTCCTGCTCTTTACGATATCCGGTTCGGGCGGCATACATTCGTTCTTTAATGCCACCCTGCGTAATAAACTGTTGTTCCAAGCCCTTCAGAAAAGTTTTCATCATCTTATCGACCATGTGAAGTAATGTCAAAGCAACATTACAAAATTCTTCTTCGGTCCATTTTACAAAGAAATTCTCGTAATCATTCACAAGGTTATGAAAACGGCAGAAACTTAGCATTTCGTCATACCGTGGCATTTCCTTATTCCAAAGTGTCAGATGACGAGTTAAAATGTAATCTTCATAATCTGCTTTTAGCTCTTTCAGCGAGGAACGTGCTACATTAAGTAGCTTGAGTTGCATCTCAGTAGATGTCATGCCATCTGATAATCCCTCAATAATATTCTGTTTGCCTGAACGGGCGGCCTGTAGCATCTGATCGACGGTACGATCACCCTTAGCCGACAAGAAGTGGTTGACAAAATAATAGGTCATAGCATAAAGAACCTCTGTCTTTTGATAGAAGTAGAGGTCTTGATATTGCACTTCGTTCTGCAATACTTGTGGAATGTTATTTTCCATTTTTTATTGATTTATTTGCAAAGGTAATATTTATTTCTCATACCACAAAGCTAAAATAGGTTAATTCCCCAATTAATAGCTACTAACAGCGACTAATGGCTACAAAACGGGTTCCCAGATGTAGTACCTTTGTACTCGTTAAGGCAAGTGAGCCAAAGGGATGATGCTTTCGACCCGTTCCGACGATTGTTTCCATCCGTTCCGACGTCATCTACGACCCGTTCCGATGATACTTTAGGGGGGTAAAGTATCGCATCTACGACCG
>CACWOS010000044.1 GCA_902762565.1 uncultured Prevotellaceae bacterium | reverse complement strand
AAGATTTGTCTGTCCCATATTAGTTGTGTTTTTTCATGGTATTAGACTCCTGTGCGACCAACTACATCGGGTGGCCGCTTCCCGCTTTATTTATATGTTACAAAGTTACTAAAAATATTTGAAACTACCAAACGTTTCCGCAACTTTTTTCGTGTTTTTTTGAAATAATTTTTCCGAAAGAACCAAAGGTATCGTCCGAAGCTATCGGGCCCTGCGTGCGATACGTAGCACAGTCCCCGTACGAAGGAATCGGACGCAGGCTGCGGTGCTTTCGGGCGGCATAGATGGTCGGAAGAGACAGGGATTTTCGTTAAAAGGGGTGGAGGTGGTGGAGGTGTTTTCATGGTTTTTTAAAAAATAAATGCATAAATCACTTTATAAAAATAAAATTGGATTTAGCATTTATTTTTCGCGCTATATAGAAATCACCTCCACCACCTCCACCCTTTTTTGTGATTTTAGAAGATTTCTGGGATGAATTCCTTAGCCTCTTCCTTGTTATTGCGGTTGCGCTCGTCGGTGTTGACCTTGGTCACCAGATATTTATTGATGCCGTGAATAGTTTTGCTTTCGAATCCTATTTTCTTCATGGCCTTACCTATTGAGTTGGAGTTGTATTGCCGACCGTGAAAACCTCGTAAGTTCAGCTCGCGCATGATGTCGCCTGCCGACAGGGATTCCGTATTGTCCATCGTTTCGGGTACTTTCAGGAACACCAGGATGGCTTCCTCGCAGTCGTCTGGTTCCTCGAAGCGCTTGTTGTGTTCGCTAATGAGCTGGCTCTCCTCGTGAGTGGGCTTCGGCTCGAAACCGTGGTCGAGCAGATAGAGTGCCTGGGCGTAGGCTCCCTCGTAGGGCAGGGGAAAGGCATCCAGGTCGACGGTCTCCTTGAGGTCGATGGCCAGATAGCGACGGGTGCCCTCCGTGGCGCGTATGAAGGTGTCGTCGTTGGTGGTGGCAACGAGCGAGGCGCGGCGTTGCCTGTGTTCACGGAAGCGGGCGTAGGAGCCGCGTACGTTGCTGCTGGTCGACGTGACGATGAAGTGCACAGCGGTCCCTTTTGTGTACTGTCTTTTTTGCCCCAAAATTTGGATTATTCCTTTTTTATGCTTATATTTGCAACCTATAAAGGCAGTGACTTAACAAAACAAAAAAATATACATGAACTATTTTCACTATTAAAAAATAATAAACGCAATGAGTAGGACTTTTAAATTATGGATGCTCTTGGTGCTGTCACTTAGCATCGTGTCGTGTGTAGAAAATTACGACAACCCCACTCCAGTAGAGTATGCAACCCTTCAGGAGGCACTGGCTGCCAATGACCTTATCTCCGATATCCAGGAGAATCCTGATAAGTCGGCGATGGAAAAGAAGAAGAATGGCGAGTTGTTCTACCTGTCGCAATACAGCATGAATTTCCGACAGGCTATTGACCACAACCAGCCCGACGGCGACACGTTCCAGCAAAGGGTGAGCATCCTGTTCCGAGGTTTTGACCGCCCTACCATCCTGGTCACAGAGGGCTATTCCTGGATGGGCTTTGGCGATGGTGAAGACTTTGGAATCAACCTGAATGCCAATATGGTACACGTGGAGCACCGCAACTTCGGAGAGTCTTTCACTTCGGACCAAGAGAGGTGGAAGTATGAGACCAGCGCCCAGGTATCGGCCGACCTGCATGCCGTCTATCAGGCGCTGAAGCCCATCTTCAAAGGCAAGTGGATGAGTATGGGCACCAGTAAGAGCGGTGAGACCTCCATGGACTATGCCTATTATTACCCGAACGATATGGATTTGGCCGCTGCTTTCTGCTCGCCTTTCAATATCAGCCTCGACGACAAGCGCTTTGGCGATTATCTCCTTAACGAGGCAAATACCGAGGAAGTGCGCAATTTGGTGAAAACGCATATCCGCACAGCGTTGGAGAATGGCGAAGACGGACTCTATAAGGTCTGCTGCGAACTGTTAAAGCAGCAGCAATTCCCGTTGCCGTCGTTTTCGGAATATGTCTATAATGTCTTCGACAACTTTTTCACCCTGTTCCAGTACACGATTCCCAGCCAGCATATCGCAGCCATTGAGGATTTGACCAAGAATACAGAGTCCTATGCCGCGAGCATCTGCAATAGCATATTAATGAACAGGGATCCGGAGTTTTATACTTACCATGTCGATTGTGCGAAGGAACAAGGTTTTACCAACCCGGGCTACGACTACTTTGCCGACTTGCTGGAGGGCACCAGTTTCAAGGTCGAGGATATATGGAAAGCCTATCTGACAGAGGCAGACCAAGGGCTGGTGAAGGAATACGACAACAGCGTCCGTCTCGACATGCTGGAGCGTTTCTTCTTGAACTCCCCAATACCTCTTCTCTTCTTTTATTCGCAATGCGATCCCTGGTCGGCCGCTCAGCCTGAAAAACTGGGACCCAATGCCAAGAAGATTATCAACCCTATTGGCGCTCATTCCTATAAGATCAATGACCCCACTTATTGCCCTGCTGACATCAAGAAAGAGGTGATGGATTATGTCAGCACCTATATATATTAAGAGATAAGAGAATAAAAACCAACAGAAAAACAGTAGATCAGTAGATCACGGGACTCTGATCTGTTTTAAAGATAAAACCAGGAAACGGAAGTCCAATCGCGGCTTCCGTTTCTCTTGTCCTTTTCCTCATTCTTCTTCGCCCCCTGACACTCGCCGGCCCGAAGGTGTTTTTCTGCCAAATACTTGCAAATCTGAAAAATAATTCCTAAATTTGCAGCGTGAAACAATAAACAGATAATTTATGGAACAGACAATTGGGCTGAATGCTGCACAGATGGACTTCCTCCAACTCCTGGCGCACATCAAGACCACGGAGGAGCTGGAAGAACTGAGCCAGGTGGTGAGCGACTACTATGCTCGCAAGGCCGAGGAGGGGATGAACCATCTATGGGAGACTGGCCAGTGGAGCAAAGAAAAGGACGAGGAAGTGATGAAAACCCATCTGCGGACACCATACAAATATGCCAAGATAGATCACGGAACGGTTCTCTGATCTGTTTTAAAGATAAAACAGGAAACGGAAGTCCGCGCGGCTTCCGTTTTTCTAGTCCTTATCCTCATTCTTCTTCGCCCCCTGACACTCGCCCGCCGACGGTGTTTTTCTGCCAAATACTTGCAAATCTGAAAAATAATTCCTAAATTTGCAGCGTGAAATGAAAAAAAATAAAGCATATGGAGCCAAAGATTGGAGATAGAATGAAGGTTAGTCCACAGCTTACCGATCAGGCTGACTGGATTGATGGAGAGGTTATTGACGTGGAACACAACCCCTTTATGGGACTTGTAATTTCTATTAAAGATAAACTCGGTCGAATATTCTTCGGTCAGAGTCGATTCTTCGTAGCACTTTAGGTCAGATGTTCGCAATAGCCTTTGACATGGATATCAAGGAACTCCGTAGTTCATACGGAGAACCTTATAATAATGCGTATTACGAAATCAAGATTATTCTTCGAAAATATGATTTCTTTAATACACAAGGTAGTGTGTATCTGACAGACAAGGACGACATGGCTAACCTCTTTGCTGCCATCTACGCCTTAAAGAAGATAACGTGGTTCAAGGCTTCAGTTCGAGATATCCGAGCCTTCAAGGTTGAGAACTGGTCGGATTTCACTCAGATTGTAAAAGAGGACGATTAAACCTCTGTGAGAATTAAAGAATAAACCAGGAAACGGAAGTCCAATCGCGGCTTCCGTTTTTTTCGTGTCCTTTTCCTCATTCTTCTTCGCCCCCTGACACTCGCCCGCCCGAAGGTGTTTTTTTGCCGGAAAATTTTGAATATTCGAAAAAAGTATTTATCTTTTCGTTTTGCGAGAAGACACTCTCGCTCGAAAACGAAAATAAATTGTGATTTATTTTGCATTTTACTCGCTTATTCGTATCTTTGCCCTCAGTACGTGTTACTTTTGCACCACTCTTAGATAGATTCGCAAAGTAAATGGCTATACAGGTAACATACAGGCGGACAAGTCGGTTGTCGATGCGCATCGCTCAGGTTGTTGACGGCATCCATCACAATAGCCACACTACTGGCCAGAATACCTACTGCGGCCTTGAAGCCTGCTAGCAACATGTTGGCGGCGATGCCTATCCAACTGGTTCGGATGATTTCTTGACTTCTATCCATAATATTTTCTTAAATTACCCCATCACTACATCGAGCACCATCATCAGCACGAAGCCAATGGCAAAACCGATGGTGCTGAGATTAGAGTGCTGGCCTTCAGAGGCTTCTGGGATGAGTTCCTCGACCACGACGTAGAACATGGCACCTGTGGCAAAGGCGAGCATGTAGGGGAGAACGGGCATGAGAAATGAGGCGAGCAGTAGGACGGCAATGGCTCCGATGGGTTCTACGGCTCCGCTCAATGAACCGATGATAAACGAACGCCAACGACTATTTCCTGCCGCCCGCTTCTTCAATCGGATGAAGGGCATAAACCCCAGAGAGTTCAGGAAGGGGAAATAAACAAATATACTTCGTCTTATATCACAAAATAACTTCCATGGTTGTTTTCTGGACTTTCATGCCCATGTTCCTGTAGAAGCTTATCGCAGCATCGTTGCCCTCCCAGACATTCAGGGTGATATTGTTGCAACCTATCGATGCGGCGTAGTCGCGCACATATTCATACAACGCCTTGCCGACGTGTTTGCCGCGAGCCTTTGCATCCACGCAGATGTCATCAATGTACAGCGTCTTGATGTCCTGCAGCAACTTGTCATCCTTGACTTCTGTTATCATGCAGAAAGCATGGCCTAAGACCGCCCCGTCTTCAAAAACGAAGACTGGCTTGCTGTCATCGCTCAACAAGTCTTCGAGTTCTTGCTCATTATACTTGGTCGTGTTCGGCTTGAACAAGTCCGGACGTATCACGTGGTGCACCATGTCCACTTGATGTAGCAGTTCAATGATACTTGGTATGTCTCTTTTTTCAGCTTTTCTAATCATCGTATTCACAAATTTACAGCGAAAATTAACAAAAATCAACCACCTCGATATAGAAACTGAACGGGCGGAAGCCGTCGTTGCAGCTGATCATCGCGCTCATCGGGTTCTTCATCCATCCGTCGTAGAAGTTGCCCTCGCCTCTGGCCAGCGACTCCACGAACTCACGCATGGACGACCATGCCGACGGACACATCCCTTCAGGCTGTTGGCCGTCTATGGAGATCCATTGTTGGCCCTCCCTGACGTCGCAAGTGTGCTCAATCGGGTTCTCGTATTTCGCCATCAAGTCCTCATAGACCGTCTGGCGAATAGCCGTGATTCGTACTTTGTGATGCAAATTCTTGCTTATTGTATCTTCAGAATGCTCCATCTTCTCAGTTTTCTTGCTTTCATTTTCGTGTTGGTTTTAGGGATGAAATTAATTTCGCTTTTTAGACGCAAAACTCTGTCCATCGTTTAATGCGCAAGAAAAAAACTTCGGTAGATTGTGGATATTCGCGAAATAATGACTATCTTTGCAGCCAAGATATGATTGTAACAACTAAACCTAGACGCATGATGAAGATTCTTATGATTGGTGGTACGGGTACGATCAGTGGTGCGATAAGGTCATTGAGGCGCAAGAATAGGCTAAAAAGATGATAAGATGAAAGAAATATTGAAGTTTTCTCAAAATACGTTGTGCGTTTAAGATTTTCTTTGTATCTTTGCCAACAAAAACAGAAGATGAAAAAGATACTTGTAACGATATTGTCAGTCGCTTTTCTGGCGACGGCAGGCTATGCAAAGGTGAATGGAACGACGGACAAGGCTAAGGCGGAAGCTGAGATGGAGGCTGTAGACTTGGGACTGAGCGTGAAGTGGGCTAGCATGAATGTGGGCGCAAAGACGGCTTCGGGCTTTGGCTGGTATTTTGCATGGGGCGAAACCAAGCCCAAAGGCTATTATTCGTGGAATACCTATGCATGGAGCAGGGGCGACTCGCAGTTCCTGACTAAGTATTCTACTACTGACAGACGATCGCAACTGGCATTGGCAGACGATGCTGCCCGTGCTAATCTGGGCGGCGCGTGGCGCATGCCTACGGTGGACGAGTATGAGGAACTGGTTGACCCAGCGAACTGCACGTGGGAGTGGACGTCGAAGGACGGCGTAAACGGCTATAAGGTGACGGGCAAGCGGACGGGCAATAGTATATTCTTGCCCGTTACAGGGTTCCGCTACTATGCCGACGTTCAGTTTCGTGGTGTGAATGGCATCTACTGGACGTCGTCGCTCTACACGTCCAATCCTAATAAGGCGTGGTGTCTGGAGTTTAACTTCTCTGACGTAGCAGTTCACTACGGTAATATTTCCAGCAATCGCTTCAGCGGACGCTGCATCCGTGCCGTGCAGTAGGGCAGCGGCGTTTTACGATTTCTGCTGATCCTTGGGGATTTGCAACTCCAAGTTGGTGCGGTGGGCGTAGATGTGTGGTGACATGATTTCCACGCCATGAGTATGGAAAGAGTCTAGAATGTTGTGGTGCAGCTCGGAATAGATGACGGGCAACTTCTCGTACTGATTGGTATAAGCATTTACTTCGTATTCAACGTAGTAGTCGTCGAGTGCCGTCACCAGCACGAAGGGTTCGGGGTGCTGGCGCAGGCCCTTGGTGGCGTGGGCGGCATCGAGCAACAGTTGACGTATCTCCTGCCAACGCACATCGTAGCCAATGGTTACCTTGGTGTGTACTACGATGCCGAAGTTTTGTGCTGAGAAGGTGTAATTAGTGGTCTGCGACGTCATCAGGTTCGAGTTGGGAATGGTGATGACGTTATTTTTTCGTGTACGAATGCGGGTGACGAGCATGGTCTTCTCGATGACGAAGCCCTCGGTGTCGCCATATTTGATGAAGTCGCCTACGTGGAACGGGCGCATGTAGGTCATGACCATGCCTGCCATGACGTTGCCGATGATACTGGACGAACCCAGCGAAACAATGATACCGATGAAGACCGATACGCCCTGGAATACCTCGGAATTGCTGCTAGGCAATAGGGGCCATATCATGACAATCATGAACGAGTAGCACAGCACGCGCAGAATGAAATAGGTGGGTTCTGCCCAGTCGGCATAGAATCCGGTAATCTTCAGTCGCCCAGAGCCTATTTCGTTCATCAGGTAACGGATGCCTTTGACCAGATAGCGGAAGCAGACGATGATGACTACAATCTGGATGAAGTTGGGCAGGAACTTGACTACCGACTTGACGATGCCGACAAAGGGGTTCCATACGTAACCCAAGATGCGGAATGCCAATGACTCAGTCTCAGGGAAAATAGAGAACAGGACAGGGATGCAAATGAACAGCAGCAACAGGATGATGACGTAGCGCAGCACGTTGAGCGTGGTCAGGAAGAGTATGCCCATGCGATGGGTGTTTAGCACTTCATAGTCCTTGATGGCCAGTGGACGGATTCGCTTCATCAAGAAGCGGGCCATACGGAGGCGCCAGCGGCGATGGCACCAGTTGGTGATCCAAATCAGCACAATCAGTAGTAGGACGATGGCTGCGGCATAGGCCAGTCCCTTCAGTTTCTGTTGCAGTCCGTATTCGTCGTGCAACTCATTGATTTTGTTCGTGATGATGTCGCAGTACTGGGCACCCAATTCCTGACGGGTGGTGTTTTGCCAGATGGCATCATTGTCAGTCACACTCATGATGACGCTGCTGCCAGCCATGATGTCTGTGGTGTAGTCGCCTTCGAAGATATATACCGTGTCTGCGATGAGTTTCATGCTCTTGCCCGACTGCATGATGGCATCGTGTATGCTCAGCACGCGTTCTTCTGGTTTCATGCCGCCCTTACGGTCGTAGAGCCGGAACAGGGTGTCGCCTTCTACCACGAGGGGTACACCCGGTATGATGCTACGCAGCGAATCGATGCGGGCCTTGCGACGCGCCTGACGCAGGGAGTCCTCACGAGCACTCTTGCCCGTCTCCTCCAATCGTTCCTGCATGAGGATGCTTTGAAGCTTCAGCTCCTGAATCTGCAGGCGCAACTCGCTCACCAGCGAATCGTCCTTAGCTGTCAGCGAATCGTTTTGCGCCCTTGCAGGGCTAGCGAATAGTGAACAATGAACAGTGAATAGTATCACCATCATTATTCGTAATATGCTATTATTTTTCATAAGCTTTTGTAATCTTTATAGTATTAAAAAGACTGATGACATCGCAAAATGTCATCAGTCTATTAATCTCCAAACTTATCACTTATTCACTTTTCGCTATTCACTTTTTCACTAGCGTAGTGCTTATACCAAGTGCTCAATGAGGTCGGCACGGTCGCCAGGCAGCATGTCGATGACGGGGATTTCAATCATCGTGTAGCATCCGGGCTGCAAGCGCATGGAGGCGCGAGCGACGTTGACCAGAACCTGACCCGTCAGAGCGGGGTTGTTTATCTGCATGTTAAACTCCATGCGCTGGTTCTGGGTCTGACCGCTAACGCCCTTGCGAACGAGGTTCACACCGTGACCCATATCGCGAACGTCGTCGACGCTCTCTACCTGGAACACGTGAGTCTCGTCGTTGGCAAAGTAGGGGTCTGCCTTGATGTCCTTGGTCACCTGCTCCAGAGTGAAGCCGTCTTCCAACTCGACATAAACCATGCGACGGTGGATGCCTTCGCCCAAGGGGATGGTCATAGAGAGGGCATTCTTCACGCCAGCCTTCGAACGGACGCAGACAGAGTGTCCCATAGACATGCCTGGGCCGAAGTTGGTGTAGCTCAACCCTTTAGGTGCAAGACTCTGCATGAGGGTGCGAACAATAGAATCAGAACCAGGATCCCAGCCGGCAGCAATGACGCTGACAGTATTGCTCTGCTTGTTAATCTCCATCAGACGCTCGCGATAGCCGCGAATGTTGGTGTGGATGTCGAAAGAGTCGACGGTATTGATGCCCAAAGGTAGGATCTGCTTGGCATATTCCTCGCACGAACGGGTAGGGGTGGCCAGAATGGCTACGTCTACGTCCTTCAGTTCCTTGATGTCCTTCACCACGTCATACTGGGCAAGTTCTACGGGCTTGTCAGCAGCTCCGTTTCTGCGCACCACACCTGCCACTTCGAAGTCGGGAGCGGCCTCGAGTGCCTGAATTGCATACTTTCCAATGTTGCCGTAACCTACTACGGCGGCTCTGATTTTTTTCATTTGTCTTATGTCTAATGTTTAATGTTTATCTCTAATGTTTTATCTCCCTTGTAGGTCGTTTCAATCTTTTCGAGCGCAAAAGTACATCTTTTTCTTGAATTACGTAACAAAAAGGCAGAAAAATTTGCAAATTACCTACAATTTGTTATTCTGTGACATCTTTTTGCTTTTAAATACAATAAATATACGTGTCGAGCGTTTATTTAGATGTATTAATACATTTAGAGAAGAATTATGATAGAATACATTAAGGGTGAGTTAACAGAACTAACCCCCGCATTAGCTACGGTAGAAGCTGCAGGAGTGGGTTACGGACTGAATATTTCGCTGACATCGTACTCGGCGTTACAAAGCTTGAAGCCAGCAGGCAATGGCCAACATCCCATAGCCAAACTGTATGTGTACGAGGCTATTCGCGAGGATGCTCACGTGCTGTATGGCTTTGTGACGAAGAAGGAGCGCGAGATGTTCGAGTTGCTGATTACAGTGAGTGGCGTGGGTGCTAATACGGCACGCATGATGCTTTCGTCCATGAGTGTCAGTGAGCTTTGTAACGCTATCTCGCGTGGCGACGAGCGTCTGATAAAGGGTATCAAAGGCATCGGCAAGATGACGGCACAGCGCATCATTGTCGACCTGAGAGATAAGATCGTCGCATTGGGCATTGCCGACGAGATTCCTGCTGGTGGAACGGTTGCGGCACCAGTCAATAATGCTGTTCGCGACGAGGCCGTTGCCGCCTTGACCATGTTGGGCTTTGCACCTGCTCCTACGCAGAAGGTCGTTGTAGCTATCTTGCAGGAACAGCCCGACCTGCCCGTTGAACAAGTAGTGAAGTTGGCTTTGAAACAGATTAAGTGAAGGTAAAAAGGTAGAGATAGTCAAGATAAACGGCAAAGCGTGAAGCGAGTCCTCTATATAGCAGCCATTCTCTTGAGTGTGACGGTGTTGGCCGTTACACCTCAGGACGACAAGACGCAGAAGCAAAAGTCTGCGGCGAAGGCTCAGCCCGTGCTGCGAATGGAGGACGAGACCATTCCCGACTCATTGCTGCATCCGCGTTGGAAGATACAAAAGACGGCACCTATTGAGGTGGCCGACCTTGACTCTTCAGCTCTCGACCTGCGCTTGCCCTCGAACATCCAGCAGAAGGTAGAGTACGACGACTCGCTGAACGTTTATAAGATTGGTTCGAAATTGGGCGACTCTTATCTGAATGCTCCCGTGCTGATGACACCAGAAGAGTATCGTCAGTGGAGCGAGAAGAAAGAACGCGAGTCCTTTTTCCGCAAGAAAGACGCTGAGAACGTAGCTACCAAAGGCAAGGAGAAGTTCTCGTTTGCCGATATGCACTTTGACCTAGGCCCGGCTGAGAAGATTTTCGGTCCTGGTGGTGTGCGTATCAAGACGCAGGGTACTGCCGAGTTGAAGCTAGGTGCGACGCTGAAGAACATTGACAATCCGTCGTTGCCAGAGCGCAATCGTAAGACGAAGAGTGTGGATTTCGACGAGAAAATCAACCTGAACGTCAATGGTAAGGTAGGTGACAAGGTGAACATGAACCTGAACTACAACACGGATGCCACGTTCGACTTCGATACCAAAAACCTGAAGTTGCGCTATGAGGGCAAGGAGGACGAAATCATCAAACTCGTCGAGGCTGGTAATGTCACCTTCCCATCGAACAACTCGCTGGTAAAGGGTGCTTCAAGCCTGTTTGGTATTCGTACGGATATGCAGTTTGGTAAACTGAAACTACAAACCGTGTTGTCACAGAAGAATTCCACCACGAAGAGCGTATCGTCCAAAGGCGGCACGCAGCTCACACCTTTTGAGATAGACGTGGCCAACTACGAAGAGAACCGCCACTTCTTCCTGGCAAAATACTTCCGTGAACACTATGATGCTGCCATGCAGCAACTGCCTTATGTGATGACAGGCATCGAAATCACCCGTATTGAGGTGTGGGTCACCAATAAGTCGGCAACGACATCGAACACGCGTAATATTATTGCAATGGCAGATCTGGCTGAGAACCAGCGAGGCAAGACTCAAGGACAGGCGTCGCTGCCTGACAATGATGCGAATAGCCTCTATTCTGACCTGACTACCACCTATTCGGCAGCCCGCAATATCGACCAGGCTTCTACCGTGCTTGATGCAAACTTTACGGGAGGCGTAGATTACGAGAAATTGGCATCGGCACGCTTGCTGAATTCTTCAGAATACACGCTGAACAAGGCGTTGGGTTACATCTCGTTAAAAACCGCCCTGCAAACCGACCAGGTGTTGGCAGTAGCTTTTGAATATACATACGGAGGCAGAACCTATAGGGTGGGTGAGCTTGCCAGCGACCACACGACAGCTAGTGATGCGCTGTTTGTCAAGACACTTAAAAACACATCGAATAGTCCGCAGCAGCCTAACTGGAGTTTGATGATGAAGAACGTCTATTATCTGGCTTCGACCGTCGAGAAAACCAAGTTCCGTCTGGACATCAAATTCCAAAGCGACACCTCAGGCGTGTACCTTACTTATATACCTGAGGTCAAGGACATCACGCTATTGCGCGGACTCGGATGTGACCGTTTGGACAATAACAACAAGGCCCATCCCAATAGCGTCTTCGACTTTGTGGAAGGCTATACGGTGGCAAATGGTCGTGTGTTCTTCCCCTCTGCCGAACCTTTCGGCTCTACGCTGAAGAGTTTCCTCATGCGCAATGGTGTGAGTGAGGCTACTGCTGACAGGTATGCCTTCCAGGAACTATACGACACCACGCGTACGGCTGCCAAGCAGATGACAGACAAGGATAAATACATGCTTGTAGGTCAGTTTAAAGGCACATCAGCCAATGTCATTTCCTTGGGAGCCTATAACGTACCGCAAGGTTCGGTGGAGGTGACGGCAGGTGGTGTCAAGCTGACGGAAGGTTCCGACTATAGCGTCGACTACTCGGCTGGTGAGGTGACTATTTTGAACCAGAGCATTATCGATGCAGGAACAAGCGTCAACGTGTCGTTGGAGTCGAATACGGAGTACGGTATGCAGCGCAAGCGAATGTTTGGTGTCAACTGGGAGTATGACTTCTCGAAAAACTTCCAGATTGGCGGTACATTGCAGCATCTCTCTGAACAGGCGTTGACCTCGAAGGTCGTGATGGGTTCTGAACCGCTGAAAAATACCCTTTGGGGACTGAATATCAACTGGAAGACAGAGAGTCAGTGGTTGACGAAGATGTTGGACAAACTGCCGTTCTTACATTGCACGCAACCCTCGCAGATTTCCTTTACGGGTGAGTTTGCTCAGTTGATAGCCGGCACGGCCAGTGGAACGCAGGATAATGCTTCGTATATCGATGACTTCGAGAACGCGAAGAATGCCATTTCTATTAACGAGCCAAAGACTTGGGTGCTTTCTAGTGTTCCCAATATCTTCTCGGAATATAGCGACCGTGACTCTGTGACGAGTGGTTTCAATCGTGCCCTGCTTTCTTGGTATACGATCGACCCCTTGTTCACGGAACGTACCTCGTCGCTGACTCCTGCTCATATCAAGAGTGACCTCGACCAGTTGTCGAACCACTATGTACGTGCCGTCTATGTCAGTGAGCTCTATCCTAACCGCGACCAGTCAACCTATAGTGGCGCTACCAACAAGTTGCCAATCCTCAATCTGGCGTATTATCCGCAGGAGCGCGGACCATACAACCTCTCTACCGATATCAACTTCGACGGAACTCTGAGGAATCCACAGCGCAAGTGGGGTGGCATGATGCGAAAATTGGATACTAACGACTTCGAGACAGCCAATGTCGAGTATATTGAGTTCTGGTTGCTCGACCCGTTCATCTATTCATCACAGCAGTCTGATGCCGGCGACTACGGCGGTGACCTTTACATCAACTTGGGTGAAGTCAGCGAAGACGTATTGCGCGACGGCAAGAAATTCTATGAAAGCGGCATGCCCGTCGACGGAACCAGCAACTTCCAGTACACGCCTTGGGGTAAGATTCCCCTGCAGGCAACGCAGACATACGCCTTTGCTACCAGTAGTGGCGCACGTGCCAAGCAGGACGTGGGTCTTAATGGTCTGACGGACGAGGAAGAACGCCAGAAACCAGCCTATGTCAACTTCCTCAATGGCATCAGCGTGAATGACAGTTTGCGCGCTGCTTGGAATGCCGACCCTGCCAACGACAACTATCACTATTTCCGTGGCAGCGACTTCGATGCCCAGAAGACCAGTATCCTAGACCGCTATAAGCGTATCAACATGCCGCAGGGTAACTCGCCCGATTCCGACCAGCAGACAGAAGGTTACGATACATCGTACAAAACCTATCCTGACGTGGAAGACATCAACCAGGACTACACCCTCAACGAATATGAGCGTTATTTCGAGTATAAGGTGAGCATCCGTCCTGAGGACATGAAGATAGGCCAAAACTATATAACGGACATTCGCGAGTACACGGCTCCGCTGCGTAATGGAAACAGAGAACAGGTGCGCTGGTATCAGTTCCGCATCCCCCTGACACAGTATAACAGGCGTGAGGGAGGCATTAGCGACTTTACCAGCATCCGATTCATGCGCATGTTCCTGACGAACTTCCAGAAGCCTATTGTGTTGCGTTTCGGCTCGCTCGACCTGATACGCGGCGAGTGGCGCGTCTATCAGCAGGCGCTGACCAATGGCGCGAACAGCGGAACGTTGGAGGTGAGTGCTGTGAATATTGAAGAGAACAACGATAAGCGTCCTGTCAACTATGTGCTGCCCCCAGGTATTGAGCGCGTAACAGACCCCAGTCAGCCTCAGTTGACAGAGGCCAATGAGCAGGCTCTGTGTATGGTGGTGAAGAATCTGAGTAAGGGCGAGTCGAAGGCCGTCTATCGTAACACGACACTCGACCTGCGCCGCTATCGTCACATGCAGATGTTCGTGCATGCTAACCACTTGATGGACGATGTGACGGGATTGGCTGACGACCAGTTGGCTGTCTTCGTGCGTATCGGCTCTGACTATAAGAATAACTACTATGAATATCAGATACCGTTGAAGCTGACGCCTGATCGCAACGACTATAACCGTTTTAATGCCGATGACTGCCGTGCCGTATGGCCTGAAGCAAACTTGCTCGACATCAACCTCTCGCTGTTTACGGCTCTGAAGAAGGCCCGTAACAAGGCTCGTGCATTGGGAACAGCCAGCTATACGATGGAGTTCTCCGATTATGACCCTGACCACATGAACAACCGTATCAGCATTATGGGTAATCCGTCACTCGGCGAGGTGAAGACGATGATGATTGGTGTGCGTAATATTTCTGGTGGTGTGAAGTCGGGTGAGATTTGGGTTAATGAGCTGCGACTGATGGACGTCAGCAATAAGGGCGGTTGGGCTGCCTCTGGTGCTTTGAACATGCAGCTGTCGGACGTTGGTTCGCTCAATCTGACTGGTAAAATCATCACGGAAGGCTTTGGCGGACTGGAAGAAGGTGTCATGCAGCGCACGACGGATAATTACAAGACCTATTCTGTGACTGCTAATGTCGAGTTGGGCAAGTTCTTCCCTGATAAGGCCAAGGTAACAGCACCGCTCTACTATAGTGTGACGAAAGAAGAGACACGTCCGAAATATAATCCGCTGGACACGGATATGGAACTGGACGATGCCTTGGATGCCATGGATGCTCATGACCGTGACAGTATTGAGTCGATTGCTGTCACTAAGACGACAACGACCAACTTCTCGTTGTCGAACGTCCGTGTCGGCATCAAGACCAAGCGACACCCCATGCCTTATGATCCTGCCAACTTCTCGTTCTCGTATAGTCATCGCCACAGCCATAGGTCAGGCGAGACCGTTGTCTACGAGAACGATGACGAATGGCGAGGTTCGTTCAATTACTCGTACACGCCAGTATATAAAGCCTGGGAACCATTCAAGAATTCGAAGTCGAAGTCTAAATGGATGCAACTGCCCAAGGCCTTCGGATTGAACTGGTTGCCTCAGAATGTCACGTTCAATACGGAGATGCAACGCTCGTATAACGAGTTGCAGGAGCGCGATATGGACAATCTGTCAGGTGCCAAGATTCCAGTACAATGGAGTTCTTCGTTCCTGTGGAATCGTGACTTCTCACTGCGTTGGGACCTTACCAAGAACCTGCACATGAACTTCCAGTCGGGTACACGTGCTGAGATTGAGGAACCTTACGGAAACGGCCTGCCCATCAATAAAGACCTTTATCCTGACCGCTATACAGCTTGGAAGGACTCTGTTTGGCATAGCATCAAGCGCTTTGGTACACCATTGGACTACCGTCAGACCTTTACGGCTTCCTATCAGTTGCCATTGAACAAGTTGCCGATTCTCGACTGGTTGACAGCCGACGCCAACTATACGGCTTCATATACATGGACCCGTGGCACAGAACTGGAGGACGGAACTAATTTGGGTAATGTCATTACGAATAATCGCCAGTTGACGATTAATGGTAATCTGAATATGGAAACGCTCTACAACCACTTCCCATTCTTGAAGAAGACCAACGAGCGTTTCAAGAAGGCTATTGCCAAGCCGCAAAAGAGCAATAAAAAGAAGGACGACAAGAAAGACACCAAGAAGAAAGATGACAAGAAGGACAGCAAAGCAGCTGTATCCGCTAGTCCTTCCAAAGGGAAAACTACTCCCAACAAGACGGATGCCCAGCTTCCCAAGAACAAGAATGCCTTCCAGAAGGAGCTGACCTTGAAGCCCGATACGACACTGACCGTCAGTCATAATAAGAAGTCGAAGCGACTGGTCGTGACGGCGAAGACAAAGGATGGCAAGACCTATCCCGTCAAATATAAGGTGATAGACCAAAACAAGATTCTGATCAAGAATCGCGATTCAGTCGCTATCAAGCTGACAGTAACGGCTAAGTCTGCCGCCGATCAGGAATGGTGGTACAAGCCTGCTCAGTCTGCGGCTCGTCTGTTGATGATGGTGCGCACAGTTGGCTTGACGTATCGTCATACGAATGCGATGTCGATTCCTGGGTTTATGCCGAATATCGGAGATGCTTTCGGCCAGCGCACGGGTGGCGTCATGGCACCTGGACTGGCTTTCGCCTTCGGACTGACAGACGATTCTTATCTGCAGAAGGCTTATGATAATGGCTGGCTGATGCTGGTCGACAGTTTGGCTTCGCCTGCTGCTGTCAATAACACGAGCGATTTGGCCTTGCGTGCTACGTTGGAACCAGCGCGCGACCTGAAGATTGACCTCAACGCTTCGCGTACGGAAACCAAGGCTCGCAGCGTACGTTATTCGCTGAACGGCATGCCATCGACGCAGAGTGGAACATTTAATATGACCACGATTTCTATCTCCAGCGCATTCGAGAAGATGGGCGACGCCAACTCAGGCTATCCTTCAAAAGCGTTCGAAACGTTCTGCGATGCTTTGCCTCGTTTCCAGCAGATGGCAAGCGCTCATTACGGTCAGGAGGTTGACGCTTATAGTGCTGCTGTCATGATTCCGGCTTTCCTCGATACTTATACGGGTAGCGGCCGTGGTTCTCTTGACTTGTTGCCGACATTGACCAAGTTGTTGCCTAACTGGACTATCCGCTATTCTGGTCTGTCGAAGTTGAAGTGGTTCAACGAGCACTTCAAGTCTATTAACCTCAACCACGCTTATAAGTCGGTCTTTGCTGTCGGCAGCTATAACAGCAGTAGCGAGACGGCTTCCGTGCTGGGTTGGCACGTGCCTGCTGTGAGCATCAACGAGTCGTTCTCGCCGCTCATTGGAATGGATATGACCTTTGAATCGGGACTGACATTAAAGGCAGAATATCGTCGCACGCGTAACTTGACACTCTCCATGACCAGTGTGCAGATCAACGAGTCGCGCTCAAATGATATCGTGGTAGGATTTGGCTATAAGATTAGTGATTTCAAACTGTTTGGCAGCGGTGCTTCTCGCAAGATTAAGAAGGCTCAACGTGGTAAGTCAAAATCTAGTGAAACTAGTAAAACTAGTAGTACTAGCAAGAAGACTGGCATCAATCAGGACTTGAATCTGCGACTGGACATCTCATTGCGCGACCAAGCAGCCATTACACGTGACATTGCCACGAGGACCAGTGCTGCCAGCAGCGGCAACTCGGCGCTGAAGATTTCGTTTATGGCCGACTATACGCTCTCGCGTCTGCTCACGATGTCGTTCTACTACGACCGTCAAACCAACACACCGTTGCTCTCGTCTAGCAGCTATCCCACAACGACCCGCGACTTTGGACTCTCTATGAAGTTCTCGTTGACGCGATAATATGGCTAATTTTTATATGGCGGCAGCAAATTCTTCACTCTTCACTCTTCACTCTTCACTTTTTTTTGTACCTTTGCAGCCAAATTATTGTGATTATGGATACAATCAAGAAACTTTTTGCACAGAAACTGATGGACATTAAGGCCATTAAGTTGCAACCCAACGAGCCTTTTACGTGGGCTTCGGGTTGGAAGTCACCCATCTATACCGACAATCGCAAGACCTTGGGTTTTGCCGATGTCCGTTCGTTTGTGAAGCTGGAACTCTGTCACGCCATCCAGGAGAACTTCCCTGAGGCTGAGGCTGTGGCTGGCGTGGCTACTGGCGCTATTGCACAGGGCGCTTTGGTGGCTGACGAATTGGGACTGCCCTACGCTTACGTCCGTCCGAAGCCCAAAGATCATGGCATGGGCAATCAGGTGGAAGGTGAACTGAAGAAGGGTGCCAAGGTTATCGTCGTTGAAGATCTGATTTCTACTGGCGGCTCTTCGCTGAAGGCCGTTGCTGCCCTGCGCGAATATGGCGTGGAGGTCATTGGCATGGTGGCTTCGTTCACCTACGGTTTCCCCGTTGCCGAGGAGGCTTTCCGTGAGGCTGGCGTGAAACTCATCACGCTGAGCGACTATGCTGCTGTATTGGAGCAGGCCGCTGAGACCGGCTATATCTCTGAATCCGACAAGGCTGTTTTGGCTGAATGGCGCAAAGACCCCAGCGTCTGGGGAGTTTAATAAAAAAAGTTACTATGACTAAGTTTGAAAGTAGCATCAAGCAGGTACCATATCCGGTAGAGAATGTGTATCGTAATATCAGTGACCTCAGCAATTTGGAGCGAGTCCGTGACCGTATTCCTGAGGATAAACTGCAGGAGTTTCAGTTCGACAGCGACTCAGTACAGGTCAGCGTGTCTCCTGTAGGCACTATTAAACTCCGCATCATTGAGCGTGAGGAGAACAAGTGCGTCAAGTTCGAGACGGAACAGTCGCCACTGCCCTTCAACCTGTGGATTCAGGTGTTGCCCGTTAGCGAGACGGAGAGCAAGATGAAGGTCACCGTGAAGGCCGATATTCCCTTCATGCTGAAAGGTATGGTAGCCGGTCCCTTGCAGGACGGTGTCGAGAAAATCGCTGACGCCCTGTCGCAAATACCTTTTGTCTAATTTATAGCAGCGAACTTACACGGACAAACACGGACGGTCCGAAAAAGTCTGCTGTCGTCCGCTGCAAAAACAAAAAAACTTATGGCAAATAAGCTTTGGGAAAAGAACTTCGAGGTGAATGCCGAGATTGAGCGCTTCACCGTTGGTCGTGATCGTGAGATGGACCTTTATCTGGCCAAGTACGACGTGTTGGGCTCGATGGCTCATATCACCATGTTGGAGTCTATCGGACTCATTGGCAAGGACGAACTGCCCCTGCTGCTGGCAGAGCTGAAGAATATCTATCAGGTCTGCGAGCGTGGTGAGTTCGTGATTGAGGATGGCGTTGAGGACGTGCATTCTCAGGTGGAACTGATGCTCACGCGCAAGCTCGGCGATATGGGCAAGAAGATTCACTCAGGCCGCAGTCGTAACGACCAAGTGCTGGTAGACTTGAAGTTGTTTACGCGTCACGAACTGATGGAGGTGGCCGATGCTGTGAAGGTGCTGTTCGACGAACTGATTCAGAAGAGCGAGCAGTACAAGCACGTCTTGATGCCTGGTTATACACACTTGCAGGTGGCCATGCCTTCAAGCTTTGGTCTGTGGTTTGGTGCCTATGCCGAAAGCTTGACGGACGACATGTTGTTCCTGCAGGCTGCCTACAAGATGACCAACCGCAATCCGTTGGGTTCTGCTGCCGGCTATGGCTCTTCGTTCCCGCTGAATCGCCAGATGACGACAGACCTGCTGGGCTTTGACTCGATGGACTACAATGTCGTGTATGCGCAGATGGGTCGTGGCAAGATGGAGCGCAACGTCGGCTTTGCCCTTGCCACCATTGCTGGCACAATAGCCAAGATGGCCTTCGATGCTTGTATGTTCAACTCGCAAAACTTCTCGTTTGTCCGTCTGCCCAAGGAGTGCACCACGGGCTCGAGCATCATGCCTCATAAGAAGAACCCCGACGTCTTCGAGCTGATTCGTGCCAAGTGCAACAAACTGCAGGCTCTGCCCCAGCAGGTGACGCTCATCATGAACAATCTGCCCGTAGGCTACTTCCGCGATCTGCAAATCATCAAAGAGGTATTCCTGCCTGCTTTCGACGAGCTGAAGGACTGTCTCCAGATGGCTGCCTATATTATAAATAAGATAGAGGTGCGTGAGGATATTCTCGACAACCCCATGTACGACCCGATGTTCTCCGTCGAAGAGGTGAACCGCCTTGCGGCGGAAGGTTTACCCTTCCGCGATGCCTACAAGAAGGTGGGTCTCGACATCGAGGCTGGCACCTTCCGCCCCAACAAGGATATCCACCATACCCATGAGGGCTCTATCGGCAACCTGTGCAACGACCGCATAGCAGCGTTAATGCATGGTGTCCTCGACGGTTTTGGCTTCGATCGTATGTTGAAAGCAGAGGAAGAGCTGTTGAAATGAAGAAACTCAGATATTTACCCTTTTATCTTTTAACCCTTTTACTTTTATCATGTAAGGCCGACAACGAATATTCCACATGGCCTTGCCGATTTGCCTATGATAATGGTATTCATCAGGATGCTACGCTGGCATCAGCCATGGACGTCAATGTGCCAGGCATGTTTTGCCTCATTACGGAATCCGTGCAGGGTGGGGTAAAGTACCTGAACTTTAAGTCCAATTACAACGATGAAAGTAGTCTGCCCGAGACAGAGGCCGAGAAGCGCGCCGAATATATCCTTGGGTTGAACAATGGCATCATTGTCGGCTTTCAGAATGCTGTGCTCGACGCTTATGGCAATGCCATCTTCGTAGCCTACGACATGCAGTGCCCTAACTGCGTCCGCCAGTACAACAACACCCTCAGCCCCAACTATCGGGTAGTGATGAACGACAAGGGAATTGCCACCTGCAGCAAGTGTGGACGCCGCTATGACATGAACTCTGGCGGTGTGTTGCAAAACGGACAGGAGGGCGATACAGGATTGGAGAAATATGCTGCCTCTACTTCGGGCCCGTACGGACACCTCAGCGTGTTCCGACATCGGTAGAAAAAGGTAGAAAAGTAAAAAGGTAAAAGGGTAAAATGGTGGAAAAAAGTAAAAAATGATGCTGAGGAAGCAAATTTTTCACTTTTCACTTTCCATTTTTCACTTTTTTTTGTACCTTTGCAGCCACTAAGGTCGCCGCGATGGTGGAATGGTAGACACGAGGGACTTAAAATCCCTTGGCTATTGCAGCTGTGCGGGTTCGAGTCCCGCTCGCGGCACAAAAGACAGTTAACAAAGGGTACACGAATCCTATTGTGTTCCGAGATAACGAATCGCATGCGGCGAAGTGCCGTGTGCGATTTTTTTTGTGCCTTGTTCTTTGTGGATTTCAAAATAATTACTATCTTTGCACACAGATAAAGTGTAACAATATGGACAAGACTCAGATGATAAACCACATTAAGCAGACCGCTGCTAACGTATTGCCTAAGGGCAGCACGTTATATTTATATGGTTCGCGAGCCCGTGGAGACTATCATGATGATTCTGATTGGGACTTGTTGATTCTACTCGATAAACCCAAGCTTGTCCATGAGGATTTCGATAAATACTCCTACCCATTTGTACTGATGGGTTGGGATTTAGGAGCCGACGTTCGTCCCCACGCATACACCAAGGACGAATGGTTCAATGGTCCTCATGCCATGTTTTATTACAACGTCGAAGAAGACAAGGAGGTGCTTTATGAGTCTTAGTGAAAGTGAGCGTAAAACCATTGTTAATCGCGAGTTGGAAAAAGCCCAACGAACATACGATGACGCAGTTTTTTGCGCCAACGAAGGAAAGTGGGAGGCTGCTGCAAATCGTTTTTACTATGCGCTGTTCCATGCCATGTCTGCCTTGCTTATCAATGATGGTTATCAGGTAAAGAGTCATCGCGGTATTCTTTCTATGTTTGGTGAACACTATATTAGAACGGAAATCTTCTCAAAGCAAGATGGTTCATTACTCTCTGATTTAGTTCTCATGCGTGATAATGCAGACTACAATTGCTTCTTCGAGGCAGACGAAGAAAAGCTCCAACCATATGTTGAACCTACGCGATTGCTAATCGAAAAAATTAAGCAATATATCGCAAACAAATAAAATAATGTTGAACCCTTAAAACCGTAGATGCCTATGGGCTGAGATAATATAAATATGGACATATAGGATGAATATCCGCTTTTAGATTCTTGTTCTCAAATATCGCCAATATTAAAGAACTATCAAGAACAAAGTAGGAGTTCACGCTGAAAGGCGTGGGCATTACTCGTTTAAGATAGTTGGCGTTTGGCGACGCTTTGAGAACGTAGACGAAGTACTTGTCCACGTATTTTTGTGTGCATTCAAACTAAGAACAATAATAAACTTAAAACAATAAGATTATGAAAAGAATTGGAGTATTTCTATTTTGTATTATGTTAGCCGTAGTAATCTACGGCCAGAATATATCAAAGCATGTTTGGCAAAGCCAAGATTATGAAGATTCACAAAAAAAATTTGATGAAGTTGAAAATCTATACAAAAAGAAAGGTAATAAGACGTGGTCTCAGAAGCTTCTTGAAGCATTCCCGATAGCTTCAGATAATACTATCAAGCATCAGTACGTAATTAAATGTGACACCACATTTAGTGCCGATATTATAAGCAACGTTTTGTCTGCATGGTGTAAAATTAAGTTTCCAGATGCTGTTCAGAGCAATGTTGGTTCCAATGAACATTTTAGAATATCAGGAACACTCAGAGGGGTCGGCAAGACAAACGGAGCTTATGGCACTTACATCAATGCCAACGAAGAAGTAATGATAGATGTTAAGGAGAATAGAGTCAGAGTAACGTCAAGAATCTTCAATTACATAGCAGGTACATGGAAAGGGGCGGAACACACTGCTCCTGGAGACTGTTATCCTGTTGTTCCAGATGCGAAGCAAAAGGATTCACATGCTATGGCATTTATAAATTGCCATTATAATGGTCTACTGACTGTTTCAAGTCTTATCAAGTATTTAAATGATAATATTTCTACTATCAAAAACGACGATGATAATTGGTGATTATATGGTAACTAGTTGAATATTCACTACTAAATAAAACATCACAAGGGGTCATCCCCCTGTGAGGTTCGCCTGATTAAACAAACAATCGCATGCGGCGCAATGCCGTGTGCGATTTATTTTTTATGCCTTGTTATTTGTGGATTAGAAAATATTCACTAACTTTGCATTCTTTTGAATGAATGGTTTAATCTACTAAAAACTAATAACAAATAGTATTATGGAAACATTTGAAGACATATCGGACGAATTGATTATTGTCGGCAGTCGCTATGGGGTGCTGTCCGACGTATTAAGCCCCTTGTATGAGAAGGGAGACCCCATAGAACAGGAAAAGATTAATGAAGTGTTAGGGCATGACGAGTTTTACCTGATGCCCGATCCTAATGACCACGACCCTTACGCAGTAGGAGCTTTTACCACAGACGGAAGTAAAATGGGGTTCTTGTGGATGTATCAGGCTCCTGCGTTGCGACAATGGATTGACGAGAACCATGCTCGATTCGTGACAATCCGCATCAAGAGAATGAACACGAAGTACGGGCTAATGATAGCAAGGGCAGACCAGCCGATTCGTCTGAAGCCATGCGACCGTATATCGCTGGATATCGACATGGACTGGGCTGCCAATCTGCCAATGGTGATGAGAAGTATTTCCATTCAGAGCTTAGCCCTGAGTGTGGCTTTGTTGCAAGATGAGCTGGCAAAGTCGGAAGAATGGACTGAACGCCTGCAGGTGCGTGTTGACAATCTGTTGAGGAATCTGCCTTCCGACCTGTCGGCACATCATCACCGGGATGCCATAGACCTTTACATTAGTGAATGGGACAATAAAGCCAGTAAACGTATCATAAAACTGCGCAATGAACTGCGGAAGGTCTTGAAGAGTTCTATATAAAGTTATATACGACCGAGAAAAAGTTATATAAGTTCTATAGATGTCTAAAGGTTCTTTAGGCATCTTTTTTTTGTTTTTACCTTCGCCGTCGGAAAGCTGGCCAGCTCTATCCGCAAAACATTTAAAAGTAAAAAAGAAAAAAGATGAAGTGTAAAGAAACGAAACGAGAGTTGGACAAA
>CACWOS010000043.1 GCA_902762565.1 uncultured Prevotellaceae bacterium | reverse complement strand
AGCAATCATCTCTGCTATTAGGCTAAATCCCAAAGTTACTGCGGCTGAAATTGCCATGAAGCTTGGGGTGTCCTCGCGTGCAGTGGAAAAACGTATTAAGACTTTGCGCGAAAATGGTGTCATTCGCCGCATAGGAGGCGACAAGGGCGGCTATTGGGAAGTGATAGAGAATGGTATTGAACAATACAACATGCCGAAAGTGGCGTAAAAATGGCGTAAAAGGTGGCGTACAATAAGGGGGAGCAGTTTTTGCATAAAAAAAGGAACCTACTGATTTTCAGCAGGTTCCTCGGATTCTTTGCGGAGAGAGAGGGATTCGAACCCCCGGTACCTCTCGGTACGGTAGTTTTCAAGACTACTGTAATCGACCACTCTACCATCTCTCCAGTCGATTTTCTTGAAATCGGCTGCAAAGGTACTAAGAATAATTGAAAATTGAAAATTGAAAATTGAAAATTATGATATCGTTAAGCAATTTTAACATCAAAGGGTTTAAAAACTCTTAACTCATGCCTTTAAACTCCTTTTTTCTTAGTACCTTTGTGCCCATGATTTATCCGAGTAACTACGAACAGAAGATAGGATTCGACGAGATACGGCGCATGCTGAAAGGCCACTGCCAGAGCACGCTGGGTCAGGAGAAGGTGGACGAGATAGCCTTCTCGGACGATGCCAGCGTGGTGAACGAGCAGATGGAACAAGTACGCGAAATGCGCCGACTGATGCAGGCAACGGACAAGCCCGAAATGAACTACTTCTTCGACGTGCGCGAATCAGTAGCCCGCATCCGACTGGAAAACACACATCTGGAGGAGAACGAGCTGTGGGACTTGCGGAGGTCGATGGAGACCATCGGGATTATCGTGACGTTCCTGAATAAGAATGAGGGCGGTGCGGAGAGAGAGGGATTCGAACCCTCGGAGTACCTATACCCTGCCCTACACCACATGGCTGAGGACGTGCAGACGTTCCCCGCAATGATTCGTAGGATAGACTCGATACTGGATAAATTCGGACGCATCAAGGATTCGGCAACGATGGTGCTGGCAGGCATCCGTCACGACATGGAACAAACGGCTGGAAGCATCTCGCGTACCTTATATACTATATTGCACGCGGCACAAAGGGACGGACTGGTGAATCAGGACGCGGCCCCTACCCTGCGCGACGGACGACTGATGATTCCTGTTGCACCTGGACTGAAGCGCAAGATCAATGGTATCGTACACGATGAGAGTGCCACGGGTAAAACGGTATTTATCGAGCCTGCAGAGGTGGTGGAGGCGAACAACAAAGTGCGCGAGCTGGAGGCTGCCGAGCGACGGGAGATTATCCGCATTCTGACGGTATTCTCAGACGAGCTGCGCCCACACGTACAGGAGGTGCTGGACTCGTACAGGTTCTTGGCCGAAATAGACTTGGTACATGCCAAGGCAGAGATGGCCGAGCAGATAGGCGGCTTCGAGCCCGAGGTGAAAGGCGAACCCACGATGGACTGGATTCGCGCCATTCATCCATTGTTGCAAAGGTCGCTGGCGAAACAGGATAAGAAGGTGGTACCACTGGATATCAGGTTGGAGAACACGAATTTCACGAATCACACGAATTCTAAAGGCGACAAAAATATTGGAAGACTGCTGATTATCAGCGGACCGAATGCGGGCGGTAAGTCGGTGTGTCTGAAGACGGTGGGATTGTTGCAATATATGGTGCAATGCGGACTGTCGATACCCATTGGCGACAGAAGTACCGTTGGCTTGTTCCAAAACATCATGATAGACATCGGCGACGAACAGTCGATAGCCGATGACCTCTCCACCTATTCTTCACACCTGCTGAACATGAAGAACATGATGAAGCAGGCCAACGCGCGAACGTTATTATTAATAGACGAGTTTGGCGGCGGTACGGAACCAACCATTGGTGGTGCCATTGCCGAGGCCGTGCTGAAGCAGTTCTGGAAGAAGGAGACCTTCGGCGTCATCACCACCCACTATCAGAATTTGAAGCACTTTGCCGAGGACCATCCAGGCGTGGTGAATGGTGCGATGTTGTACGACAGGCATCAGATGCAGGCGTTGTTCCAGTTGTCGATAGGTCAGCCTGGTTCGTCGTTTGCCATCGAAATCGCAAGGAAGACGGGCATTCCTGAGGAGGTTATCAACGACACTTCGGAGATTGTCGGCTCGGAGTATATCCAGAGCGACAAGTACCTGCAGGATATCGTGCGCGACAAGCGCTACTGGGAGGGTAAGCGTCAGACTATCCACCAGCATGAGAAGTCGTTGGAGGGACACATCCAGCGCTACGAGACCAATTTGGAAGAGATAGAACGCGAGCGCAAGGCCATCCTGAATCGAGCCAAACAACAGGCAGAAGAGCTGTTGGCTGAGGCGAACCGCAAGATAGAGAACGCCATCCGAGAAATTAAGGAAGCACAGGCTGAGAAGGAGCAGACGCGACTGATTCGTGAGGAATTGCAGGAATTCCGCGAGCAGGTGCAAAACGACGATACGCGCGGACTGATGAGCGAAGAGGACTTCGCCAAGAAGCTGCGCCAGATGGAGGAACGCAAGGCCCGCAAAGCCCAGCGCAAGGAGAAGAGAGGCGAGGAGCAACGGGTAGCCAGCGAGAAGTTGGCAGCTAGAGCAAGGGAGAACTTGAACGACACCAACCGACCATTGGAGCAAGGCGACACCGTACGCATCAAGGGTACCAATAGCGTTGGCGAGATAGAATCAATACAGGGCAAGCAGGTGACGGTGATCTTTGGCGGATTGCGAAGCAAGGTGAAGATGGAACAATTGGAGAGGGCTGCCAAACCGCAGGCAAGCAGCAACCCTGCTGACAAACACGCGCATCTGGCTATTCAGACCTCACACATGACACGCTCCACGATGGAAGATCGCAGACAGAATTTCCATCAGGACCTAGACGTGAGAGGCATGCGCGGCGATGAGGCCATCGACACCGTCATGCACTTCATTGACGACGCAATACTGATAGGTATGAGCCGCGTACGCATCCTGCATGGCACGGGAACGGGAATACTTAGACAATTGATACGACAGTACTTGAACACGGTACCCAACGTCAAGAAGGCCAAGGACGAACACGTGCAATTTGGTGGAGCAGGAATAACCGTTGTAGACTTAGAATAATTGATAATTGATAATTGACAATTGACAATTAAACGAATAAAAAAAGGCTTGGAGTTCCAAGCCTTTTTTGAGCCTCTTGTCGGATTCGAACCAACGACCCCGAGATTACAAATCACGTGCTCTGGCCAACTGAGCCGCGCCGCTACAACCAAGTACCCTTGCTATGTTCCCATCCTGGGGGATTCCGAGGGAGCTGGCCGTACAGGACTGCCCGTTTTTGCGGCTGCAAAGGTAATACTTTTTTTGTAAAACAGCAAATATTTTTTGGAAAATTTGGCGATTAGCCTAAATTGTAGTAATTTTGCACCCGATTATGACACCAGAAGAATATAAACAACTCAAGGCTTTTGCACGTCAGGACGGCGCACTGCTCTCGCTGCTGTGGATAGGTGCGATGATATGCTACATACAAGGGCTGAGCAGTCCGATATTGGGCATGATAGCTATCCTGCTCATCGTGGCATCTCCGTTTTATGCCGCTAACCGTCTGCGTCACTTCCGCGACGAGGCGCGCGAAGGCATCATATCGTTTATGCGTGCTTACGGCTATACCGTACTCACCTACTTCTACGGCGGTTTGCTGCTAGCTATCGCCGCCTTTGCCTATTTTCAATTCATGGACAACGGGTTCCTGCTGGGTAAACTCATGGCCATAGTCGAAACGGAGGAAGGCCGTCAAGTGATCAGTGCCTACGGCATGGCCGACGAAATCAGCCAAAGCATGAAAGAGCTGGCCCAGATGCGTCCCATTGACTACGCACTGAACATGCTCACCACTATCATCACGACAGGATTCATTCTAGGCCTGCCCACGGCAGCACTTATGAAGAGGGAATTGAAAATTGAGAATTAAGAATTGAAAATTGAAAATTATGGATATATCAGTAGTAATACCCCTTTATAACGAAGACGAGTCACTGCCCGAGCTATACGACTGGATTGAGCGTGTGATGTCAGCAAACAATTTCTCGTTCGAGGTCATCTTCGTGAACGACGGTTCTACCGACCGTTCTTGGGAGGTCATCAACGAGTTGGCTGCCCGTTCCGAGCACGTCAAAGGTATCAAGTTCCGCCGTAACTATGGCAAGAGTCCCGCCCTGTACTGTGGTTTCAAGGAGGCTCAGGGTGACGTCGTCATCACAATGGATGCCGACCTGCAGGACTCACCAGACGAGATTCCCGAGCTGTACAAGATGATTATGGAGGAGAAGTACGACCTAGTCAGCGGCTACAAACAGAACCGCAGTCAAGGCGACCCGCTGTCAAAGACCATCCCTACCAAGCTTTTCAACGCCACGACGCGTAAGGTCAGCGGCATCAAGAACCTGCACGACTTCAACTGCGGTCTAAAGGCCTATCGCAAGGAGGTGGTGAAGAACATCGAAGTGTTTGGCGAGATGCACCGCTTCATCCCCTATCTGGCCAAGAATGCAGGTTTCGACAAGATTGGCGAGAAACCCGTACACCACCAGAAACGCCAGTACGGCAAGTCGAAGTTTATGGGTTGGAACCGTTTTGTGAACGGTTATCTTGACCTCATGACGCTGTGGTTCCTGGGCACGTTTGGCAAAAAGCCCATGCATGTCTTCGGATTCCTGGGTACCATCGTGTTCATCATCGGCTTCTTTGCTGCCCTCTTCCTAGGCGTAGAGAAGGCGTGGGCACTCTGGCAGGGCATCCCCATGCGACTGGTCACCAATTCGCCCTACTTCTACATTGCGCTGACCATGATGATGATTGGTACACAGCTGTTCCTAGCAGGATTCCTAGGCGACTTGATCAGTCGTAACAGTGCCGGACGCAACGAATATCAAATAGAAGAGAATCTCAGATGCGGAAAATAATCGTGATGTGCCTGATGGTGATGGCTATCGCTGCCTGCACCTCATTAAACTGTCCCGTGCAGAACAGCGTCCGCGCGTACTATAGTCTGTTAAAGGCTGACGGTACCCCCGATACGTTGGGCGTAGACACCTTGTGGCTGTGGACGATACGAGGCGAAAGATCGGACACGCTGCTGAACAGCCTATTTGGCACGAAGGCAACAAGTTTCGACCTTCCAATCAGTCACACACAGTCTGAAGACACAATCTGCCTGGCTCTAATGGATACCATTGGTACAGTCTATCTGGACACCATCCGCATCAAGAAGGAAAACTATCCGCATTTCGAGTCAGTAGACTGTCAGGCCTCCTATTTCCATACTATCACGGACGTGAGCTATACGAATGATATCATAGACTCCCTCGTCATCAACAATCGTAACGTGAACTATGACACAAAGACCACACATTTCAAGCTATATCTCAAGGCTCGCCGTTAGTCTGCTGATGCTCTTCGTGGGCATGAGTAGCACACAGGCGCAAGTCACGAAGATGTTCACGATGGAAAAAGACTCCATCCCCTTGTTCCGTGGCTTTTCTGTGTCATTCGACCTTGTGGGACCAGCTATGCTACTGTTGAGCAATCATGGTGAATACGAAGGAGCCCTGCGCATCAATCTACACGACCAGTGGTTCCCCATCTTCGAAATGGGTTTGGGACGGTCTAACCACACAGACGAGATTACGGAAATCAAATACAAGACCACTGCACCTTACTTCCGTCTGGGTATGGACTGGAACATATTACGTCGCAAGCATCAGGACAATCGTATGTATGCTGGTTTCCGGTATGCTTTTACCACTTATAATGTTGACATTATCCGTGAGAATCTGGAAGACCCCGTGTGGAAGACGACATCACACTTCGGTGTTAAAGGAACGTCGTGTAACATGCACTGGATGGAAATAGTCCTTGGTATCGATGCCAAAGTCTACGGTCCACTGCATTTAGGATGGACGGTCAGATACAAGCGTCGCCTTATTCATAAAGACGGGGCATTGGACGCCACATGGTACGTGCCCGGCTTCGGCATCAACGACAAAGACAATATAGCCGCTAACTTCAATGTCATCATTGATATTTGACGTATTCAGCGCATACACTAATTGATAATTAATAAAATAAAGATAATGACTAAAGACCGTAAGAAACGCCTAATTTGGCAACTACCCTTCCTTGCACTGCTCATCATTGGCACTATTCTCATCATTCGCCAGCAGCAGTCCACTCCGTATCAGAAGAATTCTGGCCTGATATTCGGAACGACCTACAACATAACTTATCAGCATGCCGATGACCTGCAAGAAGAGATTGAGGCAGAACTAAAAAAGGTTGACGAACAATTCTCGATGTTCAACAAACAGTCTCTTGTAGCACGTGTAAACAGAGGTGAAAAGCCCGAACTGACCAGTGACTTCATCGAAATATTCAAGTTGGCACGCGAGGTATATGACGAGACCAATGGCGCCTTCGACATTACCGTTGCGCCACTGGTAAATGCCTGGGGCTTTGGTTTCAAGAACGAACAAATGCCCAGCAAGGAACAGGTCGACAGTCTGAGACAACTTGTAGGCATGCAGCATGTCAGCCTCAACGGCAAGACCATCGTCATGCAGAAGCCAGGCATGATGCTCGATTTTTCGGCCATTGCCAAGGGCTATGGTGTCGATGTCGTAGCACGTCTGCTGGAGAGCCATGATATCAAGAACTTCATGGTAGAGATTGGTGGGGAAATTACCACTCGCGGCATCAATCCAGAGCGTGTGCCCTGGAAGATTGGTGTCAACAAGCCCTGTGAGGATGATCTTAACGAGAGCCACGAGCTGCAGACCATCCTGAACGTGACAGACAAGTCGATGGCGACTAGTGGTAACTATCGCAACTTTTACATCAAAGGAGGCAAGAAATATGCCCATACAATCGACCCAAAGACTGGCCGTCCCGTCCAGCATACGCTACTTTCTGCCACCGTGCTGGCCGACCACTGCGCCAAAGCCGATGCCTATGCCACCTCATTTATGGTGCTGGGTATGGATGGTGCCAAGGAGATTCTAAAGCGTCATAAGGAATTAATGGCCTATCTCATCTTTACTGACCGTAAGGGCAATCTGGCCGTTTGGTACTCACCCTCGCTTCAAGACAAGATTATAAAATAAGGAGTCGAGATCGTTAAAAGGAGCTTGAGGTAGTTATGATTCTATACGACAAGTTGTTGCAGTTCACGCTCTTTCATGGCATGAGTCATGCCGACCTGATGGAAGTCGTAGGCCACACCAAGTTTGGTTTTTCCAAACAACCTGAAGGCCAGCGCATCGTTAAGGATGGTGACATCTGCGACCGCCTGATTTTCTTGACGAAGGGTTCGCTGGCTGTTGAGACCATCAGCGATGACCACACTTGCCGTGTCTGTGAAATTGTCAACACACCATACGTCATTCAGCCCGAGCAGCTGTTCGGATTGACACAGCGCTACACATCTACCTTCAAGACACTTACCGACTGTAGCTTTATCACCATTGACAAACAAGAGGTGCTACTGCTGCTGGAAACACAACTCGTGTTCCGCCTCAACATGCTCAACAGTCTGGCTACCGACGTTCAGCGTATGCGCCATCGTGCATGGCGTTCGGCTCCCCAGTCATTACGCAGACACATTACACGTTTTTTCTTCTCACGATGCCTCTACCCTGCTGGTCCCAAGACGTTCTACATCCTCATGAACCAGTTGGCAGCGGAGCTTAACGACAGTCGCCTTGACATCAGCCGCACCCTCAACCAAATGGAGGATGACGGATTGCTCACCCTACATCGCGGACGCATAGAGATACCTATGCTCGAACGATTACTCATGTAAATTGATAATTTATGAGAAAACTTCTATATCTACTCATCCTCATGCTTTGTGTGGCTTGTGGCAATCGCCAGCAACTCAAGTCGTTCAACAACGTGATAACAGGCAATGATAGTCTGGCCATCGAATTGGGCAATTCAGACACCATCCTCTATCATAGTCCCCATTTGGATATCGACATCAGCTATCCCAGCTATCTACGTCATCAATATTTGGCCGACGATCAGATGGAAGTATTCATGACGGATGATGTCTCACTATCCTTTATGGTACAGGACTTACAAAAGGGGGATGACATCTTCCGTACACCTGGCCAACAACTGATGGGCATGGGAGCAGAACTCATCGAAGCCGATGATAACTACAGCATTCACCAAGGAACAGAAGGTGAACTGGAATACTATGGTAAAGTCATTGACGACTCAACCCGCTTCATCACTGTCATTCTGCGATACAATCCCAATCATAGTGAAGCGGCAGGTCCATTACGCCAACTCGTACACGACTACATGCCAAATCGTTCGATGCACTCACGGAGCGAATCCTCCCAATAAGGGACCTCAATACCGTAAGTCTGCTTAATTTTTGTCTTGTCAAGCACAGAATAGTGCGGACGAGCTGCAGGCGTAGGATACTCAGACGTGTGGAGCGGACGAACATGACACGAGGTGATGCCAGCAATTCGATGGATGGCCTTCGTGAAGTCGTACCATGAAATGACACCTTCATTAGAGAAGTGATAGATACCAGGCTTAACACCCTGAGTGATAGCAGTCATAATACATACGGCCAAATCGCGGGCATAAGTGGGAGTACCTATCTGGTCGAAGATAACGCCTAGCTCGGATTTCTCATGCCCCAAACGTATCATGGTCTTCACAAAATTATTACCAAAAGTGGAATAGAGCCAAGCCGTACGGATAATCATAGAGCGCTCACAAAGCTTTTGGACATTCAACTCACCAACCAGCTTTGTACGACCATAGACACTATTCGGACAGGTATCATCGTCCTCCACATAAGGTATATGCTTTGTACCGTCAAAGACGTAGTCTGTAGAAATCTGAATCATCCAGCCCCCACGTTGTCCCACAGCATGCGCCAGATATGCGGGTGCCTCGGCATTCAACTTCTGACATAGGGCCTCATTGTCTTCAGCCTTGTCGACAGCAGTATAGGCAGCACAGTTCACAATTCCGTCAATGGAGTGCTCATTGACAAAGCGCTCAATGGCGTTTTGGTCTGTAATGTCGAGTTCAGCTACATCAGTATTAAAAAAGGTATACTCCGGATGTTCCTTTTCCAACATCTGCATCTCGTTGCCCAGTTGCCCATTGCAACCCGTAATCAGTATATTCATATCCTATTCAAAAACTAGCGGTTCTTGTTTATCTTTCAGATAATAGTCGTTAAGCATGCCGATAAAGGTCGTAATTTCCTTGATGGCATGTTCGGTGCTTGGCGTAATATCCTTCTTCTGCAAGCGTAGCATCATGATGCCGTAAAGCGAGTTAAAACAGGTCTCCACCTCGTTTTCCTCTTTATCTGCACCACGGTTGCGCAACTCTACAATAAATGGCAACACCTTATAGTACTCAGCATTATAGAAGGGGAACTTAGGCGACGACAGCAACTGGGCATGCAACTCCTGAAGCTGCTGCATCACCACCTTGTTAATCTGCAAATGACCAACCTCACGACAGCCTTCCTGATTCATCATACGAATCAAATTGCCATACCAATCGGTTAGTTCCTCTTTTTGTTCCTCATCATACTCGAAACGTTCTATATACTCCTTGCGAATCCTTGACAGCGAACAGTCAAAGGCACGGATAATATTTTCAACCTGCCACATATATAGCAGGTATTCTGCAATATTGCTCTTACGTAATTCTTGTGCTATAAACATCGTCTAGAAAAATCTGAAAAGATTGGTCACTGTGCCAAACAGTGATATGGCAGCAAACAGCGTTACTATGGCTCCGATAATCTGATTGATGATCCGGATGCCATGATTGTCGAAAATCAGGCGTACCTTATCTACCAGCCACGACAGCCCATACCACCACAACAATGCGCCGCCCACAATACTGGCAAAGCCCACAAGCATCTCGAAGGGATGGTCAGGGATGACAAAAGCGAACTGCGCAAACAGTGCCATAAACAGGAAAATGATAAGCGGATTTGAGAACGTCACCAGAAAAGCCGTCCATGCATTATACCATAGTGTGCCCTTCTGCTGACCAGACTGGTGCATATTCTTCGTCGGGTCGCTACGCCAGGTATAGACACCGAAAGCCAATAGCAGTATAGAACCGATAATCTGGAGGTAAAACTTGTTCTGGTCGTTATTCACGAAATCCATCACGAAAGCCATACCGAAACCAGTAATGCCTGCATAGATAATATCGCTCACAGCAGCACCTAAACCCGTAGCAAAACCATAGCCGCGTCCTTTGTTCAACGTACGCTGTACACAAAGGATGCCTACCGGACCCATCGGTGCCGAGGCAATCATACCAATCAGCATGCCCTTGAACACCAAATCTACTATATTAATATGTATAGGAAATACCATATCGCCTGCAAAGTTACATAATTTAAATGAGAAAATGCTATTGAGAGGGACATTTTTTCACTTTTCACTTTTCACTTTTCACTTTTTTTCGTACCTTTGTACGCAGAATTACAAAAATAAAGACTTAAGACATCATGAACGAACAACAAGGAATTAAGCCATACGTTATTGGCTTAGATTTAGGTGGAACGAATTCTGTATTCGGCATTGTCGACGCACGTGGTGACATCAAGGCTACTACAGCCATCAAAACCGGTGGATTTACCCAAGCAGAAGATTATGTCAATGCTGCAGTGACGGCCCTTGAGCCCATTATTGACCAAGTCGGTGGCCTCGAGAAAATTAAAGCAATGGGTATCGGTGCTCCTAATGCCAATTATTACAATGGCACCATTGAGTTTGCACCCAACCTACCCTGGGCACACGACGGCGTTGTGCCCTTGGCAAAAATGTTTAGCGAGAGATTGGGTAATATCCCTGTAGCCATGACCAACGATGCCAATGCAGCTGCATTGGGTGAAATGGTATACGGTGTAGCCCGTGGCATGAAGAATTTCATTGTCATTACTCTCGGAACAGGTGTCGGCTCAGGCATCGTCGTCAATGGTCAACTGCTTTACGGACATGACGGTTTTGCAGGCGAACTGGGACATGTCACGATGGTACGTGGCGCAGAAGGTCGTATTTGCGGTTGTGGACGTACGGGTTGTCTGGAGACCTATTGCTCGGCCACAGGTGTAGCTCGCACGGCTCGTGAATTACTCAGCAAGACGGAACGTCCCTCCATTCTTCGCGAGATGAATCCTGAGGACATCACCTCGCTCGATGTCTCTATTGCAGCCAGCAAGGGTGACGAATTGGCCAAGGAAATATATGCTTTCACAGGAAAGATGCTAGGAGAAGCATGTGCTGACTTCGCTGCATTCTCTTCACCTGAGGCATTTATCTTCTTCGGTGGCATGGTGAAGGCCGGCGATCTTATTATGAATCCTATCAAGCAGGCTTATGACGACCATGTGATGAAGATATTCCGCGGCAAGGCTCAGTTCTTAGTCAGCGGACTTGACGGAGCCTCAGCAGCAGTGCTCGGAGCCTCAGCTATTGGTTGGGAAATCTGATGTTATAGAGACATAAATCGATGAAAAAAAGAGGTTGGTGCAGGACGCTACCAACCTCACTTTTAAAAATATGATAAGGCACGTGGCAATGGCTACGTCAAGCTTATCGACGGCAAATATAGAGATTATTTACATAAAAAACAAATTTTCCGACAACTTTTTTCGGTTTTTTGCTCATTTCTTTGTATCTTTGCCCCAGATTTACTAAAACAGACAACATGAAGAGATTATTTCAGACCATGATGCTGATCATGCTGGTGGCTGTTAGTGCACATGCCAAAGGTTGGGATCAGCAGCAGTACAAGCAGATTGAGCAAAGCATCCGTATGCCACAATTTGCGAACAAAGACTACGTGATTACCAAATTTGGTGCTAAACAGACTAACACTGCCGCCAAAAACCAAAAGGCTATCCAGAAAGCCATTGACAAATGTTCGCAGAAAGGTGGTGGTCGCGTCATCATCCCTTCAGGTCAGCGATTCCTGACAGCAGCCATCCAGTTGAAGTCGGGTGTTAACCTAGTCATTGATGAAGGCGCCGTATTGGAGTTTGCCTTCGAGCCCGAACTCTACCCCATCGTCCCTACACGTTGGGAGGGATTGGATTGTTGGAATCTCTCACCACTGATTTACGCCTACCAGGCCAAGGATATTGCTGTGACCGGTAAGGGGACCATCGACGGTGGTGGATCGAATGAGACATGGTGGCCATGGTGTGGCAGCAAGAAGTTCGGCATGAAAGAAGGTGGCATTGCCCAGAATATGGGTGCTCGTGCTCGTTTGTTAAAATATGCCGAAGAGGGTGTCGATATGGATGAGCGTAAGTTCGGGCCTACTGATGGTCTGCGTCCGCAGATGATTAATTTCAACCAGTGTGAAGGTGTTCTGATTGAAGATATCACCTTGTTACGTTCTCCTTTCTGGGTCATCCATCCTTTGCTATCGAAGGATATCACCGTTCGTGGCATACATATTAACAATAACGGTCCCAATGGCGATGGATGTGATCCTGAGTCATGTGACCGCGTCCTCATCGAAAACTGCTACTTTAACACTGGTGACGACTGTATCGCCATTAAGAGCGGACGCAACAACGATGGCCGCGAGGGTGGTCAGGGCAAGTTTGCCGGACAGCCTTCGAAGAACATCATCATTCGTGACTGTAAGTTTAATAATGGTCATGGTGGTGTTGTTATCGGGTCAGAGATTTCTGGAGGTTGTCAGAACGTCTATGCCGAGAATTGCGAGATGGACTCTCCTTCGCTCGACCGTGTACTACGTATCAAGACGAACTCATGTCGTGGCGGTATCATTGAGAACATCAACATGCGCAACATTACCGTTGGTCAGTGTGGCGAGGCTGTTCTCAAGCTCAATACTGACTATGAGCCTCGTGAGGTCTGCTGCCGTGGCTTCTATCCGACAATCCGCAATGTTACGATGGAGAATGTCACTTGTCAGAAATCAAAGTACGGCGTGATGATAGTAGGCTATCAAGACCCCAAATTGGCCAACACCATCAACAACATCACTGTCAAGAACTGTAAGTTCGATGGCGTCTACAACAAGCCCATCCATCAGATTGGTCTGGCTCAGGACATCACCTACGACAACCTGTTCATCAATGGCTCGCTTGTATTGCAGGACCCACCTTACAAGCACTACTCAGAGTGGTTGACCTACTCAGAGATGAAGCGTGTACCTGAGTCGTATATGCTCGACTTTGCCAAGAAGCCCAAGTGGAGCTATGTCATGGGCATCGAACTGGAAGGCATGCTTGACACCTATCTACGCTATGGCGGTGAGGATATTCGCAAGTACTGCCAAATGTACACCGACAAGATGATTGACGAGAAAGGCAACATCACGGGTTATGACATCCTTGACTATAATCTTGACAATATTCGTACAGGTCACTTTGTGACTCGTATGTATCAGAAATGGCCAGAGCCCAAGAATCTGTTGGCAATGAAGACCATGATGAAGCAATTGCAGAACCAGCCACGCACCATTGCCGATAAGGTCTTCTGGCACAAAGCCATCTACGCCTATCAAGTATGGCTCGACGGCATCTTTATGGGACTACCCTATCGTTGTCTGACAGCTCCCATCACAGAAAAAGTAAAAGAGTTAAAAGGTAAAAAAGTAAAAAAAGGTGTTGATCCCGTTATAGCGATATATGACGATGCCGTCAACCAGTTGAAGATTACCTACGAACGTACTTTCGACCCCAAGACCGGTCTGAACCGTCATGCTTACGACGAGACGCGTAAGACCTTCTGGGCCGATAAGGAGACAGGTTTGTCGCAGCACTGCTGGGGTCGAGCCCAAGGATGGTACTCGATGGCACTCATCGAGGTACTTGATGCGCTGCCTGATGACTATGCTCGCAAAAAGGAAGTCATCGACCTCTTGGTGAAGGACCTTGACGCTGTCATCAAATGGCAGGACAAGAAGACCGGTGTCTGGTATCAGGTTATGGATTCACCAGGCCGTGAAGGCAACTACCTCGAAGCCACCTGCTCTTCCATGTTCACCTACGTATTGCTGAAAGCCTATCGTAAAGGCTATGTCGGAGACAAGTATCGCGATGCAGGTATCAAGGCATATAAAGGCATCATCAATAACTTCATCCGCGTCAATGCTGACAAGACCATCTCGCTGACCAACTGTTGTGAGGTCGCTGGCCTTGGTCCTGCAGCAACACCTGAAGTGGAAGCAGCCCTGAAGACGGTGAACCCCAAGGGTACTGTCAAAGAGAACAAGCGTCGCGATGGCGGCTACAAATACTATCTCTCTGAACCCATTCGCGACAACGATGCCAAGGGCGTCGGGCCGTTTATCTGGGCGTCGCTCGAGATGGAGATGTTAGGATACACGACAGAAAACATAACAGCCTCGATTGATCGCGAGGCTGTTCTTTTTCGCAACAACCCCGTCATTACTGAGGCCGACCCTTTGACCTCTCTTTCTGTTGGTAATGGACGTTTTGCCACCACCGTCGATGTTACTGGCATGCAGACCTACGTCGATGACTATAAGAACGGTATTCCACTTACCGCTATGTGCGACTTGATTTGGCACTCGTTTCCCAACACTCAGGGACTGAAGCCCGCCGACAGTGAGAAAAGTTTTGACCTTGGACACGGTCATCCAGAGATCTATGCCGTAGAATACAAGAAAGGCAGGGCTGACGAACGCAATATCGCTGCCACCGAATACTTCCGCGTCAATCCCCACCGTGTGAACCTTGGTGCCGTTGGTTTATCGCTGAAAGATGCAGCTGGTCAACCAATTCCCCTGAAAGGTCTTAGCGACATCCATCAGCAGCTACAACTTTGGCACGGCCAGATAGAGTCACACTTCGTAGCTGATGGTTCTCCCGTCGATGTCGTAACACTTGGACACCCCTACCTCGCTGCCGTTTCCTATCGCATTACCACGCCTCTGCTGAAGAAAGGACAGGCTGGTGTCACCATCCGTCTACCCTATCCTACTGGCAAACATGCTGATGATGCTGCCGACTGGTCGAAGCCTGACCGCCACCAGAGCTGCATCGTTACGCAAGGCGGCAATTATGCCGAAATCCAACACCAGATGGACAGCACCACCTATTATATATATATAAGATGGGAAGGACAGGCCAAAATCATCGAAACCGCTGCACATAACTGGCAACTCACGACCAACGAAGAAAACCTAGCCTTCGAGGTGGAATATCTCACAACAGGCGGACACCAAGAACGCCACATCATGGCTCCTTTCCATTTCACCGATGCCCAAAAGACCACGCAGAAGTTCTGGCATAAGTTCTGGAGCGAGACAGCCTTTGTAGACTTTAGTCAGTGCACCGACCCACGTGCCAAGGAGCTGGAGCGTCGTGTTGTACTGTCGCAGTACCTTACCCGCATTAATTGCGCCAACAACATGCCACCACAAGAGACTGGTCTGACATATAATTCATGGTTCGGACGTCCACATCTGGAGATGACTTGGTGGCATGCCGTTGACTTCGCCCTGTGGAATCAGCCGAAAGTTGTGGAGCAGATGCTTCAGTGGTACAACAAAACAGCTGCTCCTGTGGCCAAAAATATCGCCAAGCGTCAAGGTTTTAAGGGCCTACGCTGGATGAAGATGACCGACCCTTGGGCAGGTGAAGCGCCATCTAATACAGGCTCGTTCCTCATCTGGCAACAACCTCACTACATCTATCTGGCTGAGGAGATGTATCGCGCCAATCCGAATACTGAGACACTTCAAAAATACGCAGAGAACGTAGAGGGTACCGCTGAATTCATGGCAGACTTTGTCAGCTACGATAAAAAGACTGGCAAATATTTCTTACAAGGTGCCACCGCCATGCAGGAGTCGATGTCTAAGGACTTCTCATACAACCACCCCTTCGAACTGGTATATTGGTGCTATGGGCTTAACGTTGCTAATAACTGGCGCGAACGAATGGGCAAGCCCCGCCATGCAGAATGGGACAAGATTGTCAACAACATGGCCCCCCTGCCCCTTACCAAAGACGGTGTCATCACTGCTGGTCTGCCTAAAGGCAAGACGACAGGTCTGAAGAGTTTCGATCCCTTCGACGCCGTAGCCGCTAGTGCAACCCCCATCTTAGCTACTGAGACCTTCGACGAAAAATGCCACAACGACCATCCTGCATGCCTTGGTGCCTTTGGCCTTCTGCCGACCAGTCCTGTATGCTGCGACAGCATTACAGCACAAAAAACAATGAATTGGGTCATGAAAAACTGGAACTTCCAAACTACCTGGGGTTGGGACTACGGCATGATGGCAATGGCTGCAGCCCGTATCGGTGACACTAAGACAGCCCTTGACGCCCTGCTCATCAATACACAGAAGAATACCTATCTCAAGAACGGTCACAATTTCCAGACTGCCGACCGTCTACGTCTCTATCTGCCTGGCAATGGTTCTCTGCTTACAGCTATTGCTATGATGTGTGCTGGATGGGACGGTTGCAAAGAGGCTTATAATCCAGGCTTCCCTAAAGATGGCACATGGAATGTCCGTTGGGAGGGACTACACCGCATGCAATAGTCAGCGAAACAGCGTAGCACCGGCATTGGTCTTTACCAGTGTCGGTACTTTGTTATAAGGAGCAACCATATAGTCATACGGTACGGTAACTACGTCACCTAATGATGTAGGAACGCCCATCTGATTGTCTTCTACAGCATGGTTGCTCAGTGCCCACGCCACGGCTGTGGCCTGAGTCTGACTATAGTAACGCTTCACACCACTTTCAAAGTAGTTTCCCTCAATCAGAAATTCCGAGTTCACACGCGGATTGATGCAGTTGCTGGCAGTCGTGCTACTGAAATAGTTGTTCAGCATATGAATCTTGCCAACACGAGCCATCGGCATGCGTTGTTTACAGCCTTCGCCCCACCAGTTGAAGGCAAAGGTTGTATTCAGATAGCCTGGCTGTTCTCTGTCACTATAGCCGACAAGATTGGTGTTCTGGTGCATATAGGAATGTTTTGTATAACTGAAGGTACACCAGCTGATGGTAATAAAATCTGCCTTGCCTGTGATATCGAAATTGCCATCCATACCATCCATAAACGAACAGTGGTCTATCCAGCAATTTTTGGAACCGATACATGATATCAGGTCATTGCCACCCACATCAATAGAGCCTGGGCCAATAAATGTAATGTTACGGATAATGATATTACTGCAACCTCTAAAGCTGAGGATTCCAGAGTTGCGATAGCTTTCGCTCATGTCTCCTGTCATCTCGATAATCATCTTTCGGGTGTTGTATTCAGCTTCCTCCCGTACCCGTGCGCCATTAGGCAGTGTACCACCACCGCCGCTAGTACTCATACTCGGTACTCCGGCTGCGTCAAGTTTAGCCCGAATCTCGTCGGTTACATACCACTTAGTGCGAATACGCGCTCCATTAATGCCTAATAGCGTTTTATCAGATATGCCGATTCGCACGTTGCTTGACACCAAGAATTCACCGTTTGAGCCATCAAGAATAATAACCTTATTTTCATCATTCATCATAGCCTCTTCAATGGTGTGTTTCATATCCTGACCGTTCGACCTCAAGACTACAACTTTACCAGTGAAATCTTTCGGTATAGGATAGGTATAGCAGCCACCACCGGTAACATCGTATATACTGGCAGCATCAATACGTGATGAACGGGTACAGAAACCAAAGGGTTTGTCTTGGTCATAGTCTATGGCCAACAAAGCCTGTGACAATAACAATAGCATAAAAACAACAGATAGTCTCATAGTCCAAAGTAGTTTTTGTTTGCAAACTTACATAAAATTTCTGAAAGAACAAAATATGTCAGTAGAAAATAATTCTCGTAAACGTTTAAGTGTTAATAATAAATAAGGTACATACAAGTTTCAAAAGCTTTTCGTAACTTTGCAGCCAGAAACTACTTAATGACTATATAAAATGAAAAAGTATCTCTTTACACTCATCGCAGTTCTATCATCTGCCATCTCTATAGCACAGACAGAAGCCCCAGCATTCCCTGGAGCCGAGGGTCACGGGCGTTATGTCACTGGTGGACATGAAGGTGAAATACGCATTGTTACGTCTCTTACTGATGACGGGAAAACGAGTACCAAGGGAACGCTTCGCTGGGCTGTCAACGGCAGTGGCAAAAAGATTGTGGTCTTCAATGTTGGTGGTGTAATAGCCCTAAAAAAAGATCTCACTATTGGTGCCAATACGACTATTCTCGGACAAACGGCTCCCAGTCCAGGTATAACTATTCGTTACTATACTGTACGCCCCAATGGTAACAATATCATTATGCGTTTCATTCGTATTCGTCGTGGAGAGGAAAAGGATGTCAACGATGGAGCTGATGCCACATGGTGCCGTAACTTCACGGGAATCATCCTCGACCATTGTTCTTTCTCTTGGAGCATTGATGAAGTGGCCTCATTCTATGACAACAACAATTTCACTATGCAATGGTGTACAATTGGCGAGAGCCTTGTACACTCAGGTCACAAGAAAGGTCCTCATGGTTACGGTGGAATTTGGGGTGGTAAACTCGCATCATTCCATCACAACTATATTGCCCACGTTGCCAACCGTTCACCACGATTCAATGGTGCGCGTTATAACTGGACGGGATATTCTTCTAACAAATTGTATAATCAATATCAGTGGGCTAATGCCGTACAAGCTGAAAACGTAGATTTTCGCAACTGCGTTATTTATAATACTAATGGATGCTATGGTGGGCCTGGTGGTGGTCAAATCAACATGGTCGGCAACTATTATAAAAGTGGGCCTGGACATAACATAGATCGTCTGACCACAGCAAGCTATGCAGATAAAGGAAATTCCAGCGGATATGAAACTTATTGGAATATGAATAGTCGCTATTACTTAGACGGCAACCTCATCGATAACAACAGCGCTGGATGGGAAAGGATGAGATATGACACTAGTACACCCGTAGTCGGTAATACTTATTATACTTATGATCCTAATCACTACTATGGTGAGAATCTTACTTACACCAAGGTAAATGGAAAGGATGCCTTGCCCATTAAACTTGAAACACCAGCTCCCATCGGCGACATTACTACACACGTAGCTTCAACAGCCTTTGAGAAAGTACTCAACTACTGTGGTGCCTCGCTCTACCGTGACGAAGTGGATGAACGATACATGAAAGAAGCTAAAGACGGAACTTGTACCTATAAGGGCTCTGCCACCTCATATATTAAGACAGAGGACGGCACCGACGTCACTTACTATTGCACACCTGAATGGGGACGCATCGACCTTGTTAGCGATGTCAACGGTTATACAGAGGCGAACTTCCCAACAGCGAGTCGTTCGGCAGATTTCGACACCGATAAAGACGGAATCCCCAATGAATGGGAGATTGCCAACGGCTTGAATCCGAACAATGCCAATGATGCCAAACTCTACACATTAGACACAGAGAAAGGCTGGTACACAAATCTAGAAGTCTATGCCAACTCGCTCGTTGAGGACATCATGAAGGCTGGTAATTCTGATGGTGATAGCAACTATACAGAGTATTACCCCACTTGGGAAAAACCAACAGCCATCAATATCGTCAATGCCAACATTGAAAATAATTATTCAATATACAATTTGGCTGGCCAGAAGGTTGACGTCAGCTATAAAGGCATCGTCATCCGTAATGGTAAGAAGATTGTGAGGAAATAAGTATTGACGGAGGATAACAGAAACGGGCGACATGTCGTCCGTTTTTTGTATTCCAATGCGTAAACGTTTGCGGACTTTTTGTTTTTTTTTAACCACCAATACCACACCTGTTTTATAATTAATTAGTATATTTGCACATCTATTTTTTGCTTAACAAGCTAACTAGAACAAGAATCGAACAAATCTCTATTAATAACTAATTTAATAACTTTATGAAACAAAGAATTACACTTACTTTGGTTTTCCTGGCAGTCATGCTGGGAATGGCAACGAATGCTGTCGCATTCACCAATTTCGAGGTGCAGCTGACGAAGACTGACATCTTCGACACAAACACTGCGAAATTCGGTGTGAAGGTAGCTGCTGACGGCTCCTACACGGCAACGACATTCGACGATGCAACGGCCAACTTCACCGTCAACAGTGTCCGTTGGAATGATGCCCAGCACGGATGGGTGAACTGCGTGTTCACGATTCCCGTGGAAGGTCCTGTAAAGATTGAACTGGGCGACTGCCAGTTTGGTGGTCAGAATGGTACTATCGTGGATGCCCAAGGCAACAGGACAGAGATCAAGGCCAATGCCACAAAAGCATGTTGGGACAAGAATGCCCCCCACGACAAAGTAGTGGTAGCCTACTACACAGGCACATCACCCACTACGCTGACTGTCACCTACAACGGCTATTGTCCGTTTATCGCCGTGACTGCTATCAATGCATCAGACATCCCCAGCGAGGCTACGCTGACATTCGTCGCTGAAGGCAGCGAAGCAGAGGGCGTTGCACCTGTGGCACAGAAGGTGGAAAAGGGTTCAAAGGTTAAGATTCCTGCAAACACCACACTTTATGCTCAGGGCAAGACGCTGACAGCATGGACTGATGGTACCAACCAGTACAAGGCTGGTGACGAAATCACATTGACAGAGGACATCACACTGACTCCCATTTTCACTGCTAACGAAGTATCTCTGGCAGACCGCACGACAACCGCCCATTTGGAATGGCCTCTTGGTGAGAGTGCTGGTGCAGGCAAGATCAACTACCAAGGTAACAAAGGTATCATTGTTTGTCAGACCTCCGTCAATGGCAAGATCATTGACGTGAAGATGGACATTGACGCTACCAGTGGTAAGGCCAACAACGTAGGACGTGGTGACCAATGGGCACAAGTCAACTCTGGCACAAAGTTTACCATTCCTTCTTGCAAGGGTGCCTACATCACCATGGATGCATATAGCAATATCACGACGACTACCATCGACGGTGAGACCAACTACACTCCAGGAAAGAACATTGAATATACTGTAACGTCTAATGCCGAGACCATCGACATCGTTATTGGCGACGGTAGTTACTACAGCATCATCAAGGTTGACTTGCCCGTAGTTGCACCAGAAGAGTCAAAGTTTGTTGATATCAAGGCCGACTTTACCAACCAGAGTTTCTTCACTGAGGCTGATACCGAAATGACAAGAGCCGGTCTGAAGATGAATCTGGACGGCACATTCACCCGTGTGGCTGTCGACGACGAAACTGCCAACGCTATTATCACGGGTAAATGGCACAGCAACGAGCATGGTATCAGTAACTTCATGGCAATAGTTGATGTGGAAGGCCCCGTGAAGATTACGATGGGAACTTGTGCTTGGGGTGGCGACGTTACTGTCCAGACTCAGAATGGAGCCAACTTAACAACCATTGGTACATTCAACACCAACACAGGTGCTTGCTATCACAACGACAAGGAGAAGAATATTGTTTCATTCTACTACAAGCAGGATGAGGCAACCACGCTGAGAATCAGCGGTGGCTCATACGTGCCTTACTTCGCCGTAGAGAAGGTTAGCCCGAAGGATATTCCAAGCGACGTAAAGTTCATCTACGACATTACCGAAAGTGGTGCAGAGGGAGTTGCTCCAGCAGAAGAGATTGCAGGAATTGGCAAGAAGTACACATTGCCCAAGAACTTCACACTCTATAAGGAAGGTTCTACCCTGACAGGCTGGACCGACGGCACCAACACATACGCTCCTGGTGAGGAAATCACAGTTCCCGATGCAGAGACAGTCACACTAACTCCTGTATTCACCGCCAACACCGTTTCACTGGCCGACCGTACTGCCGAAGTAACGCTCAACTATACTTTCCGCCGCGATCAGGGTGCTCCTACCGTAGCATACCAGAATGCTACTGGCATTTGGGTTGCTCAGGCCACCATTGGTGACAAGGTCATCGACGTGAAGGCTGACTTCGACACCAACAACGGTGGTAAGTTCGCTAATGGTAACTGGACAGACTGGGCACAACTCAACGGCGGAACCAAGTGGACCATTCCTTCTTGCAAGGGTGCAACAGTCTCCATGGAGGCTTACAGTGACATCACAACCACAACCATCGATGGCCAGAGCGACTATACGCAGGGCAAGACTATCAGCTATGAGATTGCTGGTGCTGCAGAGAGTGTTGACGTGGTGATTGGTGACGGTAGCTATTACCGTTACATTCAGGTGGTACTGCCTGTTGTACAGAGCCAAGGTGGCGGCAAATCGTTCGACAATGCAGAAGGTACAATTGCATGGGCATTGGGTAACGAAGCCAATGGTACTCTCAGCGAGTCAATCAACGGTGCTATCATCAGTTCAAGTGTCAGCACCGGTGCCGACCTGACTGTAGAGACTGCCAAATATTTCGATACGGAAATGGTAAAATACACGCCAAAGACCAGCAATGCTGGAAACGTGGAGGGCGTGTTGGTTGAGTACCGCGTGAAGGCAGCCAAGGGTGTCACCTTCAAACCAACTAAGATCGACTATGCAGCTGTAAAGGTTGGTACCGACGGTGCAACCTATTCTTGGAGTTATACGATTGACGGTGTAGAGAGCACCATCACACAGATTGACCCGAAACCCGACCTGCTGCGTAACAATGGTTCGAACAGCAGCACGGCTAAGTTGATGCACACTGAGACATTTACTGTAGATCCATGTAACGAGTTTACATTCCGTTTCTACATCTCGGCTTGCGCCAACAACAAGAACATCTGCATAGGTAACGTGACCATCACGGGTATTGTCAACGGCGAGACTGTTGCCGTAGAGATGTTCAAACTGGCTACAGCCTCAACACCTGAAGGCGCAGGCTCTGTAAGCGTCTATCCTGTTGCAGAAGAATACGAGGCCGGCAGCGAGGTGACCCTCACCGCTACCGAGAACTTCGGCTACGACTTCGTGAACTGGAAGAATGCTGCTGGCGAGGAAGTTTCTACCGAAGCTAAGTTCAAGTACACCGTTAACGCCAATGAGACGCTGACTGCCAACTTCAAGAAGGTGAACACCTATGAACTGGCACTGACCGTTGACGGCACAAACGACTACATGGTAACCGTTGATCCTGCTCCAGACGTAGTGGACGGCAAGTGGATGTACGAGGAAGGCGCTATCGTTAAGTTGACCGCTAACCAGTATGAGGGTCTCGTGACCTTTACCAACTGGAGCGACAACTCTACCAATAGCGAACTGACCGTCACTATGGATGCCAACAAGCAGATTACCGCTTCTTATTCAGAGGCTGACATCATTGCAGGTTGGGATTTCTACAAAGCTGGTGCCAACGGTCGTAAGGCAGACTTCGCCGGAGCAGACAACGATGCCGATGCCCTGAACCTGTTGAACACCGAGACTGGTGAGACTAGTAGCTGGCTCGATAAGTCGACACTCGGCGGCGGTGGCTACGAGAGCTTCAAGGGTGCTGCCGTGAACTGGCGCACTGGCGAAAAGGAAGGCGACGTAGGTAACTGGCACTGGCAGACGAAGGTCAATGCCGAGGCATTCACCGATGTCAACGTACAGTTCCAGATGCTCTATAACTACAATGCTTATAAGACCTACGATGCAGAGTACTCCCTAGACGGTGAGAACTGGACCAAGTTCGGTTCTGTCACCATGGAGGGTGCCAAGGCCGTCGCTTCATTCAGCCAGAAATTGCCTGAGGCTGCCAATAACCAAGCTAACCTCTACATCCGCATGAAGGCTGACAAGAACTCTCAGGTAGATGGTGCTGCCTCTAAGAACGACGGTAACACACTGGCTATGTTCTTCATCACTGGTACTCCGAAGCTGGTTAACGACGGTGTTGCTCCTGTACTTGTTTCTACTGTTCCTGCCAACAATGCTACTGGTACTTCTGCTACTGGCAAGATCGTGCTCACCTTCGACGAGCGCGTCAAGCTGGCTGACGGTGCCAAGGGTATGATATCTGTCAATAACGATATGAGTGGCAGTTGGCTCTTAGAACCCGTAGTATCTGGCAAGACGATTAGCTTCGCATATAAAGGACTGGAGTACGGTACCCCATATAGGTTCTTGCTGGCTGCCAATACTGTTGGTGACCTGACAGACAATATGTATGCTAAGCCAGTTGAAATCAACTTCACTGTCATGGAGCGTCCTGCTATCCAGAAGGGTGCATACGACGCCGTTGTCTCTAACGCCGACGAGCTGATGGCTGCCATCAATGCTGCAGAGAGCCGTAGCGACAAGAACGTACGCTTCCGCATCTTCATCAAGAACGGCGAGTACACCATTCCTCTTTCTTCGACCATGAAGACCTGCAACGGCTATGAGGTACCAGAGTGTATCACATTCATCAAGAGCGGTAACATCTCGTTCATTGGTGAGAGCCGCGACGGTGTTATCATCACCAACGGTATCGACAAGAATGCCACCTTCGCTGGCACCTATGGTACTACCAGCAAGTACGATGGTATTGGCAACAGCGATGTCTTCCAGATAAGCGGAAGTAGCTACTATTGGCAGGATTTGACCATCGAGACAGGTATGGACGATGCCACGGGTCGCGACCTGGCTATTCAGGATAAAGCTACAAAGACCATCTACAAGAATGTTGGTCTGCGCGGATATCAGGATACTTGGACCAGCAACAACGACAATGGTCTTTACTACTTCGAGGGCGGTTATGTTCGCGGACGTACTGACTATATGTGTGGTAAGGGTGATGCCTTCTTCAATGGTGTTGAGCTGCGCCAGATTGCCGGTGGTTATGCCGCAGTTCCCTCTAAGCCCAAATCTATCGGTTGGGTTTACAAGGATTGTGTCATCAACGGTGAGCCTGCCGTGGTGAACTATGCTTCTCAGGAAAAGAAGTCTGCTGCCGACGCTGACGGCAACTATACGCTCGGTCGTCCTTGGGGCAGTGGCACTCCTGTCGCTCTATTCATTGACACCAAGATGAACGTTGTTCCTTCGGCTATCGGTTGGAATGAAATGGGTACTGGCTGGCCCAAGCGCTTTGCCGAATACAACTCAACAACGTCTACCGGTAGCGTCATCGACCTCAGTGGTCGTAAGAAGATCTTTGGTGACGGTCATGAGAACAATCCTGTGCTCACCGCCGAGGAGGCTTTCAAATATGGCGACATGTCACTGATGTTCGGTGACTGGCAGCCTACCCTCGCTACTGAGCAGGCTCCTGTTCCTACCAATGTACAGATTAGTGGCAATACCCTCACCTGGGACGACAGCAACTATGCACTGTTGTGGGCTATCGTCAAAGACAATAAGGTTATCGACTTTGTTACCGAACCCACCTATATTGTTGACGATGCATCAGCAACGTATGCCGTACGTGCAGCCAATGAGATGGGTGGTCTGAGCGAAGCTGTCGAGGCTAGTATCGAGGCTACTATCGAGACTATTGTAACCCTGTCGAAGGAAGGCTATGCAACTTTCTACGACTCAAAGCGTAGCTACATTCTGCCTGAGGGTATCAAGGCATACATCGTCACTGAGGCTACCCAAGACGCTCTAACCTACAGTGAGATAAATGGCATCATTAACAGAGGTGTGGCAGTTATGCTCGAGTCTGTTGAAAAGAAGGGTGGCGACATCACGCTCAAGTCAACATCCTCTCCTTCTGCTACCTACATCGAAAACAACCTGCTGAAGGGTAGCGACGAAACGACTACGACGACCGCCAACGAGGACAGCTGGTTCTACAAGCTCACCTACGGTGCCAAGAACTCCAACTATGCCGACACCTTCGGCTGGTTCTGGGGTGCTACCAACGGTGCTGCCTTCCAGATTGAAGCTCATCGTGCTTGGCTCGCCATCCCGAAGGGTGGTCAGAGTGCTTCCACCTTCGGTTATCCTCTTGACAATGCAGGCACCACAGGCATTGCTCAAATTGAGAATGGAGAATCGAGAATGGAGAATGTCTACAACCTGAACGGTCAGCGCGTCAACAAGGCAACCAAAGGCCTGTATATTGTGAATGGCAAGAAATACATTGTTAAATAAACATACGCTATGAATACATCAAAGATATTAATATGCATGGCTATTGCCGCTATGGCACTAACAGCATGCAGTATTGATGATAACCCCAATCCCAATCCGGTTATCCCAATCGATTCGACAACAGTGAACATCGACAATCCTATCGAGGCAGTTAGCGACCAGCCAGCATACGCCCCTGGACTCTGACAATACGCTTCCGTAACCCAAAAGAGTAGAAAGTGGAGTGCTTTCTACTCTTTTTTTAAACGAATATTTTGTTTATTTCCTAAAAAGTGTTACCTTTGCAACAATTTTATTAAACTACCTAATAATAAACAAACCAAATTTAATTAACAATGCAAAAAAGAAGATTTCTCTTAGCCTTGCTGCTTTGCATGCTTTGGCTAACGGGCTTCGCCCAGAAGTCAGTCTCTGGTACGGTCAAAGACAAGACCGGCGAACCACTGATTGGCGTCAGTGTTACCTATGGTAGCGGTCAGGGAACAGTAACCGACATGGACGGTAAGTTTCAAGTCAACGTTCCTGCAGGCACCACTCTCAAACTTTCGTATGTAGGCTACAAGCCCCAGTCAGTCAAGGCTGGCAGTAACCTGAACATCACACTCGAAGAAGACAACACCACATTGGAAGATGTCGTTGTCGTTGGTTATGGTACCATGAAGCGTAAGGACTTGACGGGTGCTGTGGCTTCTGTCAGCGGTGAAAAACTGGCCGCCAATCCTGTAGCAAACGTAGCTCAAGCCCTACAAGGTCAGTTACCTGGTGTTAGCGTCATTTCTCAGGACGGTCGTCCTGGAGCCACGATGTCTATCCGTGTACGTGGTGGCGGTTCAATCACTCAATCAAACGACCCGCTCTATATCGTAGACGGCGTAACTGTCAGTGACATCAGCGACATTCCTGCAGATAATATTGAAAGCATCGATGTATTAAAGGATGCCGCCTCTACAGCCATCTATGGTGCCCGTGGTGCAAACGGCGTTATCCTGATTACCACAAAAGGTTCAAAGGGTGAAGGCAAAGCCAAAGTTAAGTATAATGTATATTATCCTCAAATCCGCAACCTATAGGGTTTAGTGGGATTTTGCTTGCAAAGCGACAAAATTCATTTTATTGTACATATTTCTTGCACAACAGAAATGT